>NZ_JBHYYB010000001.1:173052-221585 GCF_042752535.1 Kitasatospora sp. NPDC059327
GCGCCCCCCCGCCGTGGTTGGCGGCCTGCCGGGCCGGGGCGGGCCGCGCCGCCCCGGTGGGGGCGCGGCGCCCCCTGCCCGGCTGACCCCACCGGGCCGGCGCCCCGCACCCCCGGGGTGACCGGGGCGCCGGCGCACGAGGGCCCGGGTGTCAGATGTGGACGGCCGGGCCGGCCTCGGCGCTGCCACGACGGGCCAGCAGCCCGAGCAGGGCTGCGGCGAAGGCCACCACGGAGGCCACCGCGAAGGCGAGCGACATACCGCTGAGGAAGGACTGGTGGACGGCGCCGGCCATCGCGTCGACCACCTCCGCCGGGGTACCGGCCGGGGCGGGCGGGGCGAAGCCGAGCTGGGCCGCCTGCTTGAGGCCCTCGGCCTCGGCGCCCTGGACCGGCGGCAGGCCGGCGTCGGCCCACTTGCCGGGCAGCACGTCGCCGACCTTGGCGGCCATCAGCGCGCCCAGCGCGGCGGTGCCGAGGCTGCCGCCGACCTGCATCGCGGCCTGCTGGAGACCGCCGGCCACCCCGGAGAGCTCCAGCGGCGCGTTGCCGACGATCACCTCGGTGGCGCCGACCATGACCGGGCTCATGCCCAGGCCCATCAGGACGAACCAGAGCGACATCACACCGGCGCCGGAGCCCTCGTCCAGGGTGGACATCCCGAACATCGCCACGGTGGTGATCAGCATGCCGGCCACGATCGGGATCCGCGGGCCGAGCCGGCCGATGGCCAGACCCGCCACCGGCGAGCCGACGATCATCATGCCGGTCATCGGCAGCAGGTGGACACCGGCCTCGACCGGCGACATCCCGTGGACGTTCTGCAGGTAGAAGGTGACGAAGAAGATCGCGCCGAAGAACGAGAAGGCCATCAGCACCATCAGCAGGGTGGCGGCCGACAGCGGGACCGAACGGAACAGGCTGAGCGGGATCAGCGGCTCGCGGGCGACCCGCTGCCAGAACGCGAAGGCCGTCATCAGGACCACCGCGCCGCCCAGGAAGAGCAGGGTGGAGACGTCGCCCCAGCCCCACTCGGGCGCCTTGATGATGCCGAAGACCAGCGCGAACATCGCCAGCGAGAGCAGCACGATGCCGGGCACGTCGAAGGACTTGGCCGCCTTCTCGGCCCGGACGTCCCGCAGGATCCAGATGCCGAGGGCCAGCGTCAGCAGGCCGACCGGGATGTTGATGAAGAACACCGACTGCCAGCTGACGTGCTCGACCAGCAGCCCGCCGACGATCGGGCCGGCCGCCGAGGAGGCACCGATGACCCCGCCCCAGATGCCGATCGCCATGTTGAGCTTCTCGACCGGGAAGGCCCCGCGCAGCAGGCCGAGCGCGGCCGGCTGGAGCAGTGCGCCGAACAGGCCCTGCAGCACGCGGAAGGCGATCACCGTCTGGATGTTGCCCGCGAAGGCGATCGCGGCCGAGGTGGCGGCGAAGCCGGCCGCGCCGACCAGGAAGGTCCGCTTGTGGCCGAAGCGGTCGCCGATCTTGCCGGCGGTGATCAGGAAGACCGCGAGGGCGAGCAGGTAACCGCTGGTCACCCACTGGATCTCGGAGGGCGCGGCCTTGAGGTCGGCCTGGATGACGGGGTTGGCGATCGCGACGATCGTGCCGTCCAGCGCGACCATCATCACGCCGACGGCGACGGTCAGCAGGGTCAGCCAGGGGTGCCCCTGCAGACCGCCCCCGGACGATGGCTCGGGCTGCGGCGGATCGTCCGCCTTGGCGCTCTTGACGACGGACTGGCTCATCTGGGGCCCTCCGGGGGCATGGCAGCGAACAGACGTGGTCGTGGCGCCCCGGCCCACCCGTCCCCACGAGTTACCCGGCCTGGCGGGCGCCACGCTCCCGCAGATTATGTCAGCCTCTGACATTTGGCAAACTCTGCCGTGTTACTGCCACTGACATGTGGCAGACCGCTAGAGTTGGACACCCGCCCCCTCCGCCTCGCCGTCCGGAAGGCCCCCCGACATGGCCGCTCAGCGCTCGCCCCTCGCCCCCGCCCCGGCCGTCCGGCCGGCCGGGGGCGCCGGACCCGGCCTGCGCGAGCGCAAGAAGCGACAGACCCGCGACGCCCTGATCGAGGCCGCCCACCGGCTCTTCTTCAGCCAGGGCTTCGCCGGGACGACCGTGGACGAGATCGCCGCCGCCGTCGACGTCTCGCAGCGCACGTTCTTCCGCTACTTCGCCAACAAGGACGAGGTCGCCCTCGCCGTCATGGCCGAGGCCGAGGACTACTTCATCGACCGGCTGCGGGCCCGCCCCGCCGGGGAGAACCCGCTCCAGGCGCTGCGCGCCGCGATCGTCGAGTCCTGGCGCGACCTCGGCGCCCGGCACCCGACCGGACCGAGCTCGGTGACCAGCGCGCTGGAACTGATGCGGATGATCGAGGACACCCCCACGCTGCTCGCCGCCCACCTGCGCCGGGTCACCGAGCAGGAGCGGGTGGTGGTCCAGGTGCTCGCGGCCCGCGAGGGCCTCGACCCGGCCGAGGACCTGCGCCCCGCCGTGATGGCCGCGGTGTTCGGCAGCGTGCTGCGCGCGGCCCACCTGTCCTGGAGCGCCGAGTGCGAGGAGTCCGGACCGGAGGACATGATCGCGCTGATCACCCGTCACTTCGACCAGCTCGGACCCGCCCTGGCCGGCGACTGGCGGCACTGAGGTCCTCCGGGCGGCACCGGGACCGCGCCGGAGTCATACCGGGGTACTACGACGGACCCCGGCCCACGGTCCGACGCCCGGCGGCGCCGGCCGCCCTAGGCTGACGGGATGACCGATCAGCCCACCGGGCCGGCCCGGGGCGGCCCGCTGCCCGGTCTGCTCGCCCCGCTCGCCCGCCCGTCCGCCGACCACACCCCGCTGCTGGCCCACGCCGGGAGCCGCTGGCTCCGCTGGCTGCCGTACGTCCTCGCGCTCTCGGCGCTGTCCTCCCTGCTGCCCAGCGGGATCAACGTGCTGACGCACGACTACGGGCTCAACACCGGTCTCGCCGCGGCCCTCGCCGTCGCGCAGACCGCGCCGCTGCTGCTCGCGGTGAGCCGCCCGCTGCCCGCCTGGTGGATGATCGGCGCCGCCGACCTGCTGACCTCGCTGCTCGTCCTCGCCACCGGCCGGGACACCTCCTCCCCCTGGCCGTGGCCGGCCACCAGCCTGGTCGGCTACCTGCTGCTGATGCTGCCGCTGGCGCTGCGCGAGCGGCGGCGCACCCTGCTCTCCGTCTGGCTGGCCACCGGCGCCGCCAGCCTCGCGCTGTCGGTGCTCGGCCTCGGCGGCGGCTTCGGCTCGGACAACAGCGTGCTGGCGGTGGCCCTGACCGGGGCCGTCCTGGTGCTCGGCGGGGCCCTGCGGGAACGGGCCGAGGCCCAGCGGCTGCTCGCCGAACAGGAGCACATCAGCGAGGCCGAGCGCGAGCGCCGCACCCTGCTGGAGGAGCGCGCCCGGATCGCCCGCGAGCTGCACGACGTGGTCGCCCACCACATGTCGGTGATCGCCGTCCAGGCGGCCAGCGCCCCGTACCGGATCACCGGAGTCCCGGCCGAGGCGGCCGAGGAGTTCACCGCCATCGCCGGCACCGCCCGTGACTCGCTGTCCGAGATGCGGCGGCTGCTCGGGGTGCTGCGCAGCGAGGAATCCGGCGCCGAGAAGGCACCGCAGCCCGGGGTCGCGCAGCTGGCCCAGCTGGTCGAGACGGTCGGCCGGGCCGGGGTGCCGGCCGAGCTGGCCGTCCCGCCGGAGCTGGCCGAGGCCCTGCCGCAGGCCGTCAACCTCTCCGTCTACCGGATCGTCCAGGAGGCGCTGGCCAACGTCGTCCGGCACGCGCCCGGCGCCGAGGCCTGGGTGTCCCTGGCCCTCGACGGCCCGGCCCTGCTGGTCACCGTGGTGAACGGCGCCCCGCCCGGGCGCGCCGAGTCGCTGGAGGCCGCCGCCGAGGGCACCGGCCACGGGCTGGTCGGGATGCGGGAACGCGTGCGACTGCTGGATGGGAAGCTGGACACCGGCCCGCTGCCCGACGGCGGCTTCAAGGTGGCCGCCGTGCTGCCCTTCGACACCCCCCGGGAGACCACCGCATGACCATCCGCGTGATCATCGTCGACGACCAGGCGATGGTCCGGGCGGGCTTCGCCGCCCTGCTCGGCGTCCAGAGCGACATCGACGTGGTGGGCGACGCGGCGGACGGCGCGCAGGCCCTGGAGGTCTGCGGCCGCACCCATCCGGACGTCGTCCTGATGGACGTCCGGATGCCCGTCATGGACGGCCTGGAGGCGGCCCGCCGGCTGCTCGACCCGGCCGTCCCCGGCGCCCACCGCCCCAAGGTGCTGATGCTGACCACCTTCGACGTGGACGACTACGTCTACGAGGCGCTGCGCGCCGGGGCCAGCGGCTTCCTGCTCAAGGACGCTCCCCCGGCCGACCTGATCGCCGCCGTGCGGGTGGTCGCGGCCGGTGACGCCCTGCTCGCCCCCTCGGTGACCCGCCGGCTGATCGAGGACTTCGCCCGGACCGCGCCGGTCCGGCGCCGCGACCCCAAGCTGCGGCTGAACGGCCTGACCCCCCGGGAGACCGAGGTGCTGGAGCTGATCGCCCGCGGCCTGTCCAACCAGGAGATCGCCGCCGGCCTGGTGCTCGCCGAACAGACCGTCAAGACCCACATCGGCCGGGTCCTCGCCAAGCTCGACCTGCGCGACCGCGCCCAGGCGGTGGTGCTGGCCTACGAGTCCGGACTGGTGACGCCGGGTCAATGACCACCCGGGCGGCCGGCCTCCCCGCCGGCCGGCCGGAGCCCCCTCCTGATACCCGGGTAGCACCTGGGAGTTGGCCCCGCGGTGTGACGCCCGCGGGGCCGCCGTGTTTCTACCTTCCTCTCCGTCGACACCCGACGGACAAGGGAGAGCACGGACATGCGGCAGCCTCGCACCCACCACCGGCCCCGGCGCTTCGGACGCGCGGTCGCCGCCGCCGCGGTGGCCCTGGCCACCGTCCTGGGCGCCGGCGGCTGGGCCGCCGACACCCAGCGCGCGGTCACCGGGCCGCCGCCCGGCACCGCCGCCTGGGTCGCCGACACCACGCTCGGGATCCGGCCGCCCGACCCGGCCGCCGCCTCCCCGGCCGCGGTGGCCGCCTTCTTCGCCCAGCTGCCGCCCGCCGCCCAGGACGCGCTGGCCGTCCGCCACCCGTTGGTGGTCGGCAACCTCGACGGCGCCCCCGTCCGGCTCCGCTACCGGGCCAACGCGCTGGCCCTGGCCGAGGAGCACGGGCGCGAACTCGCCCGCGCCGCCGACCCGGCGCTCACCCCGCGCGACCGGGCCGCCGCCCGCGGGCGCGCCGAGCGCTACCGCACCCTGCTCGACGGCGGACGGCAGATCCTCGCCTTCGACCCCCGCGGACGCGGCCAGGTCGCCGAGGTCCACGGGGACCTGGCCGCCGCCGGCCGGACGGCCGTCGTCGTCCCCGGCTCGGACATCGACCTGCTGAGCTTCGACCGGTCCACCGACCCGTACGGCACCCCGGGCGGGATGGCCCGCGCGCTGTACGAGGCCACCGGCCGGCGGGCCGCCGTGATCGCCTGGGCCGGCTACACCACCCCGGTCGGCCTCGGCCCGGACGCCGCCACCGAGACGCTCGCCCGGGCCGGAGCCGCGCGGCTCACCCGGCTGCTGGACGGACTCGCCGTCACCACCCGGCCGGTGGCGCCCGCCACGGTGTTCTGCCACAGCTACGGCTCGGTGGTCTGCGGCCTGGCCCGGCCCGGCCCCGCACAGGCCGCCGGCCTGGTGGTGCTCGGCTCCCCCGGCATGGGCGTCGGCTCGGCCGCCGACCTCGACCCCCGGGTGCCGCTCTGGGCCACCGAGCGCAACGGCTCGGACTGGATCGGCAACGTGCCCAACGTCTCGCTCCTCGGCCTCGGCCACGGCGCCGACCCGACCGCGCCCGGCTTCGGCGCCCGCCCGCTGCCCGCCACCGGATCCCACGGCCACACCGGCTACTTCGCGCCCGGCACCGCCTCCCTCGCCGCCTTCGCCGCCGTCGCGCTCGGCCGCTGACACCCGCACCCGCCCGCCGGACCCCGCCACCTCCCGAGGAGCCACGCCATGGCCCGACCGCTGACCGCCCTGCGCCGCGCCGCGCGCCAGGTCGACACCCGTACCCCCGAGACCCGCGACCGCGCCCTGGACGGACTGCGCGCGCTGGCGCTGCTCGCCGTCCCCGTCGGCCACTGGCTGCTCGGCGGCTTCACCCTCTCCGCCGACGGCGCGCTGCACAACGCCAGCCCGCTCGGCTCGCTCGGCTTCTTCGCGCCGGTCAGCTGGGTGCTCCAGATGCTCGGGGTGTTCTTCCTGGTCGGCGGCCACTCCTCGGCCCGCTCGCTGGACCGGGCCCGCGCCCGGGGCGTCGGCTACGCCGGCTGGCTGCGCGCCCGCTCGGTCCGGCTGCTCCGGCCGGTCCTCGGGGTGGCGGCCGTCTGGGCGCTGCTGATCCCGCTGCTGGGCCGGCTCGGTGTCCCGGGCGACACCGTCCGGACCGGCTCGGTGCTGGTGGTGCAGCCGCTCTGGTACATCGGCGTCTATCTGGGGCTGACCGCGTTGACCCCGCTCTGCGCGGCCGCCGCCCGGCGGCTGCGCGGCTGGTCGGCCGGCGTCCTGGTGGCCGCGGTCGGCGCGGTGGACCTGCTGCGGTACGGCCCGTGGGCGGAGGCGGTGCCGTCCTGGATCGGGCTGCTGAACGTCCTGCCGGGTTGGCTCTTCGGCTACCAGCTGGGGGTGCTCTGGGCCCGCGGGCGGCTGGGCCGGCCGGCCGCCCGGCTGCTGCTGTTCGGCGGCGGGGCGCTGTTCGCCGTGCTGCTGCTGGTCTTCCACTACCCGGCCAGCATGGTCGGTGTGCCCGGCGCCGAGCGCACCAACTCGCACCCGCCGTCCCTGCTGGTCCTGGCCCTGGCGGCGGTGCAGTGCGGCGCGGCGGTCCTGCTGCGGGAGCGGCTCGGCCGGCTGCTGCGCCGCCCGCTGCTCTGGCTGCCGGTGGTGGCGGTCAACCTCTCGGCGATGACGATCTTCTGCTGGCACCAGAGCGCGATGCTGGCCGTGGCGGTGCCCGGGGCGGCCGTCTTCGGCACCGTGCCCGGCCTGACCGGGGCGCCGGACTCGCTGGGCTGGGTGGCCGCCCGGGTCGCGCTGCTACCGCTGTTCGGCGCCGTGCTGATCGCGATCGGGTGGTTCACCCGCCGGTTCGACGGCCCCTGGACGGCGTTCTCGCGGACCTGGAAGGCGGTTGCCGGCGGCGCGGCGGCCGTGTTCGCCGCGTACGCCCTGGGCGTGCTCTGAGCCGCCGAGCGGACACCGGGAACTGACGGGGCGTGGGCCACGTGGGCGCGCGCCCCGTCCGGCGGAGACACGCGCCCACCGAAGCGATGCATCCGCATGCGAACCACCACACACTGTGATGTCCTGTGACCGTCGGCCACTGTCCGTACGCTCCTGCCCGCCCACGGCAGGCCGTCCGCGCTCCCGCCGGCCCCTCTCCCGACATCCCCTCCGAGGAGTTCCATGTCCCTGTCCCCACCGCGGCCACGGCGCCGGCCGCGGGCCCCCCGCCGACTGTCCGCCGTCGCCACCGCCGTCGTCTGCGCGCTGACCACCGGAACCGTGCTGACCGCCGTCACCCCGGCCGCCGCCCTGGTCCTCGCCCACGGCGGCGCCCACGACGACGACCTGGCCCCGCACGTCACCTCGCCCCGGGTGCTGGCCGAGATGCGGGACGACGAGGTCGCGGCACTCGGCCAGGAGCACGCCGAGGAGCACGCCCGGATGCGGGCCGCCGTCCGCGGCGTCGGCGACTACCCGCAGACCACCCGGACCAACCGGCTCAAGGCGCTGACGGACTCCCAGACCACCACCAACGCCGGCTTCGACCCGACCGTCTTCGGCGCGTTCAACCAGTACTTCCCCTCACCCGACTTCGGCGACCACATCGCCCTGCTGCCGACCGGCAAGGTCCTGGTCTTCTCGTTCGAACGGATCGAGACCAACCCGGAGAAGGAGCCCGCGCCGACCCAGACCATCGGCAAGGAGAACGCCGGCCGGGCCTTCCTCTGGGACCCGGCCAAGGGCTACGCCTCGGAGGCCTTCAAGCAGGTCACCCCGCCGGTCGTCGACATGCCGGACGGACTGCACGAGCCCCGCCCCGCCCCGTTCTTCTGCTCCGGCCACTCGTTCCTGCCCAACGGCATGCTGGGCGTCTTCGGCGGGAACCTGGGCGGCAACGGCGGCACCGGCGCCAAGCTCTCGCTGGTCTTCGACCCGTGGACGGAGACCTGGACCAAGAACCCGGACATGTCGGTCGGACGCTGGTACCCGTCCGTGGTGACCGGCGCCGACGGCCGCCAGCTGATCATGTCCGGCCAGTCCGAGCTGGGCTGGGGCACCCCGACCCCGGTGGTCGAGCGCTTCCCCGCCAAGGGCTACCAGGTGCCGCTCCTGAAGACCGAGACGCCGAAGAACACCCCGGTGGACCGGTTCAAGGCGGACGCCCCGTTCAGCCTGGACTACCCGCACCTGTTCTCGCTCAACGACGGCAACATCTACGGCTTCGGCCGCCAGGCCAACGAGCAGTGGAAGTTCGACCCGGTCGCCGAGTCCCGCAGCGACCTGACCGCCCGCCCGGACGGCCGCAAGCGCAACTACGGCTCGGCCGTCCCCCTCCCCGGCGGCCCGAACGGCCCGGACTCCGCGCTGGTCCTCGGCGGCGACCGGGACAACCCGAGCACCCTGCGCTTCTCCAACGGCAGTTGGACCGCCGAGAAGTCGCGCGCGTTCGGCCGCACCCAGGACGACACCCTGCTGCTGCCCGACGGCAAGCTGCTGACCGTCAACGGCGCGTACGACATCCGCGACTACGGCAACGGCCCCTACAACCCGAACGCCGACCTCAAGTACCGCCAGGTCGAGCTGCGCGACGCCCAGGGCAACTGGAAGCTCGGCCCGGTCCAGCGGCTCCCGCGCGGCTACCACTCCAACGCGGTGGTCCTGCCGGACGGACGCGTCATGGTGACCGGTGACGAACTCCAGCAGATCGCCAACAACCCGGACATCAACGGCAGGGTGAGCGGCATCCCCGGCACGGCCGGCCCGGTCACCATGGACGGCACCATCGAGATCTACGAACCCGCCTACCTCCACCAGGGCAACCGCCCCTCGCTCGACCGGGCCCCCACCACGCCGGTCGGCTACGACAAGAAGTTCCTGGTCACCACGTCGACCCCGGAACGCGCCGCCAAGGCCGTCCTGCTGTCGCCGACCACCGCGACCCACTCGGTCAACACCAGCCAGCGACACATCGAGCTGCGGCTCAGCAGCCGGGCCCGCAACCGGCTGGAGTTCCAGGCGCCGCCGGACGCGAAGGCCGCGCCGCCCGGCTGGTACATGCTCTTCCTGCTCAACGACCAGGGCGTGCCCAGCGTGGCGCAGTGGGTGCAGCTCAGCCCCTCGGCCTGACCCCGGCCTCCCCCACCCACCTCACGGAGGAATCCATGGCAACGGATCTGAGACTGCGCCGGAGCGAGGAGATCCAGGGCGACGTCGTCGCCGGCTTCAAGAAGGACAACGTCACCCTGCTGTTCCTCAAGTTCGAGGACGCGGCCAGGGCCCGCGACTGGCTGCGGGTGCTCGCCCCGCAGATCGCCACCACCCGCCAGGTCGCCGACTTCAACGCCGCGTTCAGCGAGGCCCGCAAGTCCTCGGGCGGCGACGACCCCAAGACCCTCAAGGCCACCTGGCTGGGCGTCAGCCTCACCTACGAGGGCATGCGCCAGCTCTCCGCCACCGACCCGTTCGCGCAGGCCCCGCCGGTCGGCAGCGGCCTGGAGGCGTTCAAGGAGGGCGCGGCCAAGCGGGCCGGCGCGCTCGGCGACACCGGCGACAACTCCCCGGAGAACTGGCTCTTCGGCAACGGCCGGACCCAGGCCGTGCACGCGGTGCTGACGATCGCCTCGGACACCGAGCAGGACCTCGCCGCCGCCGTCACCGCCCAGCGCGAGGCGGCCGCCGAGGCCAGGATCGTCATCATCTTCCAGCAGAACGCCAAGACCCTGCTCGGCAGCCGGCGCGGCAAGGAGCATTTCGGCTTCAAGGACGGCATCAGCGAGCCCGGCGTCCGGTTCTTCGACCAGCCCGCCCCGGACAACGAGGAGGAGGTCGCGGGCCACCCGGGCACCCGGATCATCCCGGCCGGCGAGTTCGTCGTCGGTGAGCAGCCCGCTCCCGGCAGCTTCACCGACTACCCCGCGTGGGCCCGCGACGGCTCCTTCCAGGTCGTCCGCCGGCTCTCCCAGGACGTCCCCGGCTGGTGGTCCCAGGTCTCGGTCAAGCTGAAGGAGCTCAAGCAGGCCAAGGCCGTCCCGGACACCGCCACCACCGAGTGGCTGGCCGCCCGGC
This sequence comes from Kitasatospora sp. NPDC059327, assembly GCF_042752535.1. Taxonomy (NCBI): domain Bacteria; kingdom Bacillati; phylum Actinomycetota; class Actinomycetes; order Kitasatosporales; family Streptomycetaceae; genus Kitasatospora; species Kitasatospora sp. NPDC059327. The sequence continues at coordinate 183,482 of NZ_JBHYYB010000001.1, forward strand.
TGGTCGGCCGCTGGCGCTCCGGAGCACCGGTCTGCAAGCACCAGGACCGCGACGTCCCGAACGACCCGACGGCCTCCTCGGACAACGACTTCGACTTCCGGGACGACCTGGAGGGCCTGGCCACCCCGCTCTTCTCGCACCTGCGCAAGTCCAGCCCGCGGGCCGGACTGCAGGCCCCCGACCCCAGCCGCCCGCCCTTCGACGCCAAGGAACTCGACGGCCGGCGGATCATGCGGCGCGGCGCGCCCTACGGCCACCCCTTCGACCCGGCCTCCGAGGGCCCCGGCGGCCCCGACGACCCGCGCGGCCTGCTGTTCGTCTGCTACCAGGCCGACATCGCCCGGCAGTTCGAGTTCATCCAGGCCGACTGGATCGACCAGCCGGACTTCCCGCCCGGCCGCAACCCGGTGCCCGGCAAGGACCCGGTGATCACCGAGGCCGACGACGTCGACTTCGAGAGCCGCGGCCCGGACGGCGCGATCAAGCACACCCCGCTGACCTTCCAGCAGTTCGTGCAGACCCAGGGCTCGGTCTACGCCTTCGCGCCGTCCCTCAGCACCCTCCGGGCGCTCGCCGACGGGCGGCTCACCGGCCAGTCGCAGGGCGGGCCGAACGGCCAGGTCTCCCCGCAGCCGGGCAAGGGCTACCCGTGCGACGACTTCGTCGCCGTCCCGGACCAGTGGCGCCTGGGCGGGCAGAGCCAGTACTGGGCGTTCCACGGCGAGCAGCGCCGCCGGATCGCGGTCGAGGACGGCGCCTCGCACACCGACCGCCCGGTCGAGCGCGACGCCGCGCTGACCGGCTGGCCCGCCCTGCAGGGCATCGCGCGGATCGACTGCGTGCTGCCGATGCCGGATCTGCAGAACCCGGCCGGCAAGAGCTGGTACTGGGTGTTCCACAGCACCGGCGGACGCCGGCAGTACCGGGCCGTCTCGATCACCTGCGGCGGCGGGAGCCACACCACCGCCCTGGAGCGCCCCGACCGCGACCTCTCGGCCTGGAGTTCGCTGAGCGGCGTCGACCGGATGGACTGCTTCCTCCCGGTGCCCGACCAGCAGCGGGTCGGCGGCAAGAGCTGGTACTGGGCGTTCCACAGCACCGGCGGACGCCAGCAGTACCGGCTGATCTCGGTGGCGGACGGCGCCGCGCACACCGACGTGCGGGAACGCGGCGACCGCGAACTCACCCAGTGGGGTTCGCTGGGCGGCATCACCAAGGTGGACTGCTTCCTCCCGGTGCCCGACCAGCAGCGGGCCGGCGGCACGAGCGAGTACTGGGTGTTCCACGGCGAGCGGTACCGCCGGATCTCGGTGGCCGACGGCAGCGGCCACCCGGACCGCAAGCTCGCCGACGACCGCCCGTGCGACGCCTGGAACTCCCTGGCCTGAGCCGGCCGCCCGGGCCCCCGTCCGCGACGCGACGCGGACGGGGGCCCGGGTGTCGGTCCGTTGCCCTACGCTGCCGCCATGGTGACGTTCGATGAGTTCCGCGCGATGGCGCTCGCCCTGCCGGAGGCCGCGCAGCAACCCACCTGGGAGATCGAGACCCTGCGGGTCCGCACGAAGATCTTCGCGATGGGCTCGCCGGACGGCGGGAGCGTCAGCGTCAAGGCCTCCCACGAGGACCAGCGCGAGCTGCTCGCCGCCGAGCCCGAGGTGTTCTCGTACCCCCCGTACGTCGGCCGGCACGGCTGGGTGGGCGTGCGGCTCGACCGGGTCGACCCGGAGGAACTGCGGGAGCTGCTGACCGAGGCCTGGCGGCGCGCCGCGCCGAAGCGCATGGTCAGGGAGTTCGACGCGACGCAGGCCCGGTGACGCCGGAACGACACCGGAGGTTCATGTGACCCATCCCACAGTTTGCGCGGGCCCGACACCGCGCCGAGCCCCCTACGCTTACCCAGGGAAGTTGGCAGTCGTACCACCCTTCGGGCCCCGCCCGCAGAACGGTCACGGGCCCCTAGGGAGTTGACGCGATGCGCCGTCGGCGGTGGAAGCGTGTTCTGATCGGTGCCTTCGCGGGGTGCGCCGTGCTCGCCGATGCCGGCGCCGCCGCGGCCCAGGCCGCCGCCTCCACCGAGCAGTTGGCGATCTCCACGCCACCGGCCGGCAGCGCCGCCTGGGTCGAGGACCACTCCTTCGGCCGCACCCTGCCCGACCCGGGCAGCACGACGCCGGCCGCCGCCGCCGAGTTCTTCGCCTCGCTGGCGCCCACCGAGCTGGACCGGCTGATCCAGGACTACCCCCTGGTGGTCGGCAACTTCGACGGAGCCCCGGTCGAGCTGCGCTACCGCGCCAACCGGATCGCCCTCGCCGCCGAACGGGACCGGGCCCGGGCCCGCGCCGCCGACCCGAAGCTGGACTCCGACCTGCGCGCGCTCGCCGTCTCCCGCGCCAACGACGCCGAGCACCTGCTGGCCCCCGAGCGCCAGGTGCTCGCCTTCGACCCGCGCGGTCGCGGCCTGGTCACCGAGGTCTGGGGCGACCTCGCGGACGCCGACCGGATCGCCGTCCTCGTGCCCGGCTCGGACGCCGACCTCGGCCACTTCGACCAGGCGGCCGAACCCCTGCGCTCCCCCGCCGGGATGGCCCGCGCGCTGTACGCCGAGGAACGGCGGCAGTCGCCCGGCACCCGGACCGCGGTGATCGCCTGGACCGGCTACGTCACGCCCTCCGGGCTCGGCCCGGACGCCGTCACCTCCCGGCTCGCCGACGTCGGCGCGCCCCGGCTGGAGCGGCTGCTCGCCGGCCTCAAGGAGACCACCCGGCCGGACGTGCCGCCGTCGCTGCTCTGCCACTCCTACGGTTCGGTGGTCTGCGGCAACGCCGCCCCCGAGATCCCCCGGGCGGCGACCTCGCCGTCCGACACCTCCGGAGTCACCGACCTGATGGTGTTCGGCAGCCCCGGCATGGGCGTGCAGAGCACCGCCGAGCTGGGCACCGGCGTGCACGTCTGGGCCACCCGCAACGGCAGCGACTGGATCGGCAACGTGCCGTACCTGGAGGTGGGCGGGCTCGGTCACGGCGCCGACCCGACCTCGGCCGAGTTCGGCGCCGAGCAGATCTCCTCGGCCCGCTCCTCCGGCCACAACGGCTACTTCACCGAGGGCACCGACAGCCTGCACAACTTCGCGGCCATCTCGCTCGGCCACTACGAGGACGTGGTCCGGCCCGCCCCCGAGGCCTGAGCCCGCCGCGGTCCGCCCGGGTCAGTGCGACGGGCCCTGGTCCTGGTAGAGCCGGAGCGCCTCGGCGGCGGCCCGGGCCAGTTCCCGCCGGGCGGCCGGCGGCGCGAGCACCTCGGCGTCCGGCCCGAAGGAGAGCAGCGCGCGGACGGCCGGCAGGGCCTGGAAACCCATCGCGAGCTCGACCCACTCGTCCGGGGCCCCGGCCCCCGACTCGGGCGGCGGCGCGGTCAGCCGGCCGCCGTGGATCCGGACGAACAGGTCCAGCCGCCCGCGCCGCACCCGGACCTTCACCGACACCTCCTTCGGCAGCCGCTCGACCTGCTCGCGCAGCACCGCCCAGACCTCGCCGAGCCCCAGCCCCGGGCGCCGGCGCACCGGCTCCTCGGTGGTCTCGGCGACCAGCACCCGGTCGGCCCGGAACAGCCGGGGCTCACCCCGCAGATCGGCCACCAGGTACCAGACGGCGGCCTTGCTGACCAGGCCGTACGGGTCGACGGTGTACTCGACCGGGGCCGGTGTGCCGCTGTGCCGGTAGCGCAGCCGCAGCCGGCGGTCGGCGAACACGGCGTACTGCAGGTCGCCGAGGTCCGGCCCGGCCGGTGCGCCGGCCTGGAGCCAGCGGGCCGGGTCGACCAGGACGCGCTCGCTGATCCGCTCGGCGGCCGGGCGGTGCGGGGCGGGCAGCGCGGCCATCACCTTGCGCAGGGCCGACCCCAGCGCGCCGTCCAGCCCGAGGTCGCTGTGCGCGCCCTGGGCGGAGAGCACGAACAGGGCGCGGGCCTCGTCGGCGGTCAGCCCGCTGACGTCGGTGCGGTAACCGGGCAGCAGGGCGATCCCGCCGTGCCGGCCGCGCTCCGTGTAGACCGGGACGCCGGCCGAGGAGAGCGCCTCGACGTCGCGGTAGATGGTGCGGACCGACACCTCCAGGCGTTCGGCCAGTTCGGTGGCGGACACCTGGCCGCGGGTCTGGAGCAACAACAGGATCGAGAGCAGACGGTCGGCCTTCATGCGAGGAGGATTCCAAAAATCATGACGCCGGTTGTCAGGTTTTACCGGGAGATTGCCTCCTGAAAGCCGAACACCTACGCGCCGACGGAGCCGATCGCCCATGGACACCACCCAGGACCCCCGCCCGCTGTACCTGCTCGCGCTCGGACAGCTGGAGAAGCTGATCGCCGAGGTGACCCCGGAGGCGCTCGGACGCCCCACCCCGTGCACCGCGTACGACCTGCGGCAACTGCTCAGCCACGTGGTCGGCGGTGTGCACCGGCTCGCCTACATCGGCGAGGGCGGCCGCGCCGAGGACGTCGTGGCGGCCACCGACGAACTGGCCGACGACGCCTGGCCGGCCGCCCTCGGCCGGGCCCGCGCCCGGGCCGTCGCCGCCTGGGCGGACGACGCGAAGCTGGACCGCCCGGCCGTCGCGCCCTGGGGGGAGGTGCCCGGCCGGGCCGCGCTGGGCGGCTACGTCATGGAGACGGTCACGCACTCCTGGGACATCGCGCGGGCCCTCGGCAGCCGGCTCGCGCTGGACGAGCGGCTGGCGCTGACCGCGCTGTCGATCGCCGAGGCCGTGCTGGCGCCCGAGCACCGCGGTGGTCCGGTCCCGTTCGGCCCGGTGCGGCCCGCGCCGGCCGGCGCCGACGCCTACACCCGGCTGGCGGCCTGGCTGGGCCGCGAGGTCTGAGACCCCGCCGCCGGGAGGGAGCGCCCCTCCCGGCGGACCGCTCACGGCGGCCACTCACGCCCGACCGGCGTGTCGCGGCTACTCGCGGCCGACCGAGGTGAACGCCATGTCCGGGTAGCGGTCGCCCACCACCCGGCCGGCGACCGGCTCCAGCACGGCCAGCTCCTCGGCGGTGAGCCGCAGCGTCGCGGCGGCGGTGTTCTCGGCCAGCCGGTCGCGCCTGCGGGTCCCGGGGATCGGCACGACCGTCAGGCCGTGCACCTCGGCCCGCTGGTGCGCCCACGCCGGCGCCACCTGCGCCTCGGTGGTGTCGGTCGGGCCGTAGAACTCGCTCATGCCCATGCAGCCGAGGCCCTGGGCGCCGACGACCGGTCCGTCCTGGCCGAGCCGGACGGTGGGGAGGGCGGGGCGCGTCATGCGTTCTGCTTCCTTCGCTTCGGGCCGTCCACCGGGGCGCCGCCGTCCGCCTGGTCGTCGCGGTCGGCGATCTTCCCGGTGTACAGGTCGATCTTGTAGTCGATGACGGCGAGGGTGGCGTGCAGGTCGGCGATCCGCTGCCGCACCTCCTCACGGTGGGCGAGCAGCAGGTCGCGCCGGTCCTCCATGGTCCGCTCGCCCCGGCGGGCCAGCTCCACGTACCGGAGCATGTCGGCGACGGTCATGCCGGTCAGCCGCAGCCGGCCGAGGAAGGCCAGCCGGTGCAGGTCGGCGTCGCGGTAGCGGCGCTGGCCGGAGGCGGAGCGGTCGACCGGGTCGAGCAGACCGATCCGCTCGTACCAGCGCAGGGTGTGGGCGGTCAGTCCGCTGGCCGCCGCCACCTCGCTGATGGAGTGCCGAGGGGTCCGGTCCGGCTCGCCGACCGGAGTGTTGAAGACGTCGGAGCAGGTCCGCAGGTCGACGTGGATCGGTGCGAGCGTTGCCATGATCGGTACCCCCAGTGGTTCGCGGTGACGACGACGCTAGTGAGTTGGAGCGCACTCCAAGCAAGCCTGCCATCCGGGCACTCCCGGCACCCGGCTCCGGCCGCCCGTTAGAGTCGGCGCCATGGAGAGCTTGCGGATGATCGAGACCTGGCCGGTGCCCAACGCCGCGGCGGTGGTGGTGCGGGGCGCGGACGGCGCGGTCCTGGGCGGGCACGGCCCGCTGCGGCACCTGTTCCCGCTGGCGTCGGTGACCAAGCTGCTCACCTCGTACGCCGTCCTGGTCGCGGTCGAGGAGGGCGTCTTCGAGCTGGACGACCCGGCCGGGCCGGCCGGCTCGACCGTCCGCCACCTGCTGGCGCACACCTCCGGTCTGGCCTTCGACGAACACCGGGTGATGGCCGAGCCGGGCAACCGCCGGCTCTACTCCAACGCCGGCTTCGACGTGCTGGCGCAGACCCTCCAGCAGGCCTCGGGCATCGAGTTCGGCCGCTACGCCGCCGAGGCCGTGTTCGAACCGCTCGGGATGAACGCGACGCTGATCAACACCGCCCACAAGTCCCCCGCCGGCGCCGGCGGCCTGTCCACCGCGGCGGACCTCGCGCTGTTCGCGGCCGAGCTGCAGTCGCCCAAGCTGCTGGACCCGAGCACGCTGCGCGCGGCCACCCGCGAGGTCGCCTTCCCGGGGACGAGCGGCGTGCTGCCCGGCTTCGGCCACCGCCGGCCGAACGACTGGGGCCTCGGCTTCGAGATCCGGGACGGCAAGGCGCCGCACTGGACCGGCACCACCAACTCCCCTGCCACCTTCGGCCACTTCGGCCAGTCCGGCACCTTCCTCTGGGTGGACCCGGAGGCCGGCGTGGCCTGCGTCGCGCTCACCGACCGGGACTTCGGGCCGTGGGCCGCCGAGGTCTGGCCGGTCCTCGGCGACGCGGTCCTGGCCGAACCGCGCGGCTGAGCCCGACGGGCGGGCCGCCCGGGGCCCGCCCTCAGCCGTACGTGACCGGCGAGTGCATCTCCCAGAGCAACAGCCGGGCGCCGTCCGCGCCGGCCGTCGGGTCGGCGAAGGCCTCACCGGTGATCCGGACACTGTCGCCGGGCGCCATCGAGCGGCCGCCGCCCTGCGGCCCCGGCACCGTCCGGTAGCCCAGCGAGCCGGCCGTCAGATGCGCGTACCGCCAGGCGGCGGCGGGGAGCGGCGGCAGCGGCTGCCAGGGGTCGGCGGCCACCAGCCAGAGCGCGGCGTCGCTTCGGCGCAGCCGCAGGGCGTCCGTCCCGGCGTCCCGCTCCAGCCCGGAGGCGAGCAGCGTCAACCCGCCGTCCGCCGGTTCCACCCGGCGCAGCCCGTACGCCGGGGGCGCGTCGAACACGTCCGGCTGGAGCCACATCTGGACGAAGCGGACCGGCCCGTCGGCGCCGCCGACGTTGCGCTCGGTGTGGCTGACCCCGGAGCCCGCGCCCAGGTACTGGAGCATGCCGGGGCGGACCACGCCGCTGTGGCCCCGGGAGTCCCGGTGCGCCAGCGCGCCCTCCAGGACCCAGGTGAGGATCTCGGTGTCCCGGTGCCTGTGCTCCTCGAACCCCGCCCCGGGCGCGAGCAGTTCCTCGTTGCAGGCGAGCAGCGCGCCGAAGTGGGTGTTCCTCGGGTCGTAGTGGCCGGCGAAGGAGAACGCGTGTCTGGTCTCGATGCCCTCGGCCGGGGTGGAGCGGTAGCGCTCGGCGGTGCGGCGCAGGTCGGCGCGGGGGCGGGCGGGGGCGTCGGTCACGGGCCCCACGGTAGCGCGGATCAAGGTCCGCCCCGGGGCGCCCCGGCCTCCGGGACAGGGGCTCCTTCCGGGGCCCCGGGCCACGGGGAGCCGCCGCGGCCCGGGCCGCCGACGGTCGCTCCGGCCACCGGGTGCGACGGTCCTCACCGGGCCGCTGCGCCGGGGGGTGTGCACGAGCAGTCACTCCGGTGAGGCAGTCTTGTCCTTGTGCCAGCCGCCTCCGCGAACTCCAAGAACGATCCGACCGCCAAGCCCGACAAGACCGGGAAGGGCCCGACGCCCGGCTCCGGCCGGGACCGGCCCGGCCGGGCGGCGCCACGCCTGACCGCGCAGGAGCGCAGACTCTCCGCCGAGCGGGCCGAACGGCGGGTCGCGACGCTCAAGCGGCTGGAGAAGTCCTCGGGCAAGCTGGCCACCGCCGCGATCGCGCGGATGGACGACCAGCTCGGCTGGTACCGGCGGATGCCGCCGGAGCACCGCTCCTGGATCGGCCTGGTCGCCCAGGCCGGCATCGCCGCCTTCACCGAGTGGTACCGCCACCCGGACGCCCCGCAGGCGATCTCCACCGACGTCTTCGGCACCGCGCCGCGCGAGCTGACCCGGGCGATCACGCTGCGCCAGACCGTCGAACTGATCCGCACCACCATCGAGGTGATGGAGGAGGCCATCGAGGAGGTGGCCTCCCCCGGCGACGAGGCGGACATGCGCGAGTCGGTCCTGGTCTACGCCCGGGAGATCGCCTTCGCCACCGCCCAGGTGTACGCCCAGGCCGCCGAGGCGCGCGGGGCCTGGGACGCCCGGCTGGAGGCACTGGTCGTCAACTCGCTGCTCTCCGGCGACGCCGACGAGGGGGTGCTCTCGCGGGCCGCCGCGCTGGGCTGGGGCCAGCCGAGCCAGGTCCGGGTGGTGATGGGCAGCGCCCCGGACGGCGACAGCGAGTTGGTCGTGGAGGCGATCCGACGGGCCGCCCGCTACGCCAAACTGCACGTCCTGACCGGGGTGCTGGGCAAGCGCCTGGTGGTGGTGGTCGGCGGCGAGAAGGAGCCGGTGCACGCGGCCCGGGCCCTGATCGGCCAGTTCGCGCCCGGCCCGGTGGTGGTCGGCCCGACCGTCCCCGACCTGCTGTCGGCGACCCGCTCGGCGCACGCCGCCGCCGCCGGCCTGCGGGCCTGCGCCGCCTGGCCGGACGCCCCGCGCCCGGCGCTGGCCGACGATCTGCTGCCCGAGCGGGCGCTCGCCGGGGACCAGGCGGCCCGCCGTCAGCTGGTGGAGGAGATCTACACACCGCTCGACGAGGCCGGCTCGGCACTGCTGGAGACCTTGAGTGTCTATCTGGAGCAGGCCTCCTCCCTGGAGGGAGCCGCCCGGATGCTCTTCGTTCACCCCAACACGGTGCGCTACCGGCTCCGACGTGTGACAGATGTCACGGGCTACGCTCCCTCCGATGTACGTTCGGCCTTCACCCTGCGTATCGCACTGGCGCTGGGCCGACTCGCCGCGGCCGGGGAGCAGAGTTGACCCCGATGTAGGGAACTGACAATCCCGGATGCTTTTCTTCGTTACCGTCGCCTACCCGCCCCCGGGCGCCTGGCGAGAGAGGGTTGAACCGTGCTCGTAATCGTCGCCCCTGGACAGGGTGCCCAGTCCCCCGGTTTCCTCAGCCCCTGGCTGGAGCTCGACGGTGTCACCGACCGCCTGCGCGGCTGGTCGGAGGTCGCCGGGCTCGACCTGGTGCACGCGGGTACCGAGGCGTCCGCCGAGGAGATCAAGGACACCGCCGTCGCCCAGCCGCTGCTGGTCGCCGCCGGTCTGGTGACCGCCCGCGCGCTGTTCCCGGACGAGGACCGCGCCCGTGCGCTGGTCGGTGCCGTGGCCGGCCACAGCGTCGGCGAGATCACCGCCGCCGCCGGCGCCGGTGTGCTGTCCGCGCACGACGCGCTGACCTTCGTCCGTGAGCGCAGCCTGGCGATGGCCGAGGCCGCCGCGGCCATCGAGACCGGCATGCTCGCCGTCCTCGGCGGGGACCCGGAGACCGTCGCCGCCAAGCTGGCGGAGCACGGCCTGACCGCGGCCAACAACAACGGTGGCGGTCAGATCGTCGCGGCCGGCACGCTGGCCCAGCTGGAGGCCCTGAAGGCCGACCCGCCGCCCGTCTCCCGACTGATCGGGCTCAAGGTCGCCGGCGCGTTCCACACCGAGCACATGGCGCCCGGTGTCGAGCGCCTGGCCAAGCTGGCCCCGACGCTGGAGGTCGCCGACCCGAAGGTCGCGTACGTCTCCAACCGGGACGGCGAGGTCGTGACGAACGGCACCGAGGTGCTGGACCGCCTGGTCTCGCAGGTCTCCAACCCGGTCCGCTGGGACCTCTGCATGGAGACCCTGCGGCAGCTGGGCGCCACCGCGGTCATCGAGCTCGCCCCTGCGGGTACCCTCACCGGACTGGTCAAGCGCAACCTCAAGGGTGTGGCGACGCTTGCCCTCAAGACCCCCGCCGATCTGGACAGGGCCCGTGAGCTCGTCGCGGAGCACGGCGGTCAGGAGCAGGAGATCACGGCATGACCCAGCCTCAGATCAGGCCCGTCACCGGCGCCCGGTACTCGCGCATCCAGGGCGTCGGCGGTTACCGCCCGGTCCGGGTGATCCCGAACGCCGAGGTGCTGAACTGGATCGACTCCTCGGACGAGTGGATCCGCACCCGCAGCGGGATCGCCGAGCGCCGCTGGGCCGGCCCGGAGGAGACCGTCGCCGAGATGTCGGTGCAGGCCGCCGGCAAGGCCATCGCGCAGGCCGGGATCAGCCCCGACCAGATCGACGGCGTGATCGTCGCGACCGTCTCGCACCTCAAGCAGACCCCGGCGATCGCCACCGAGATCGCCGAGCGGCTGGGCTGCGGCACCGCCCCGGCCTTCGACATCTCGGCCGCCTGCGCCGGCTTCGGCTACGGCCTGAGCCTGGCCGACGGCATGGTCCGCGGCGGCAGCGCCGGGTACGTGCTGGTGATCGGCGTGGAGCGGCTCAGCGACCTGACCGACCAGTCGGACCGCTCGACCGCCTTCATCTTCGGCGACGGCGCCGGCGCCGCGATCGTCGGCCCGTCCGACACGCCCGGTATCGGCAAGGTCGTCTGGGGCTCGGACGGCTCCCAGAAGGACGTCATCTCGCAGACCCAGGCCTGGGACACCGCCTTCGCCAAGCAGGACGCCGTCAACGGCGTCGGCGAGGCGCTCAAGTGGCCGGCCCTGCGCATGGAGGGCCAGTCGGTCTTCCGCTGGGCGGTCTGGGAGATGGCCAAGGTGGCCCAGCAGGCGCTGGACGCCGCCGGGATCACCGCCGACCAGCTCGGCGCGTTCATCCCGCACCAGGCCAACATGCGCATCACGGATGCCATGATCAAGGCGCTCAAGCTGCCCGAATCGGTGCCCGTCGCCCGCGACATCACCGAGACCGGCAACACCTCCGCGGCCTCCATCCCGCTGGCGATGGAACGCATGCTGGAGAGCGGCGAGGCCCGTAGTGGTGACCTCGCGCTGATCATCGGGTTCGGGGCGGGTCTGGTCTACGCGGCAGCAGTCGTTACGCTCCCCTAGGCAACTTTCGCCCCGCCCATCCGCAAGCCTGCGTCCGTCCGCCGGGCGGCCGCAATCAACACCGAAGAGGAGCAGCCAGTATGGCTACCAAGGACGAGGTCCTGGAAGGTCTCGCTGAGATCGTCAACGAGATCGCCGGCATCCCGACCGAGGACGTCGAGCTCGACAAGTCCTTCACCGACGACCTGGACGTCGACTCGCTGTCCATGGTCGAGGTCGTCGTGGCCGCCGAGGAGCGCTTCGACGTGAAGATCCCGGACGACGAGGTCAAGAACCTGAAGACCGTCGGCGACGCGGTGGACTACATCCTCGCCAACGCCTGAGCGTTCGACTCGTTCGACGCCTGACGTCGGCCGGCGCCCGCAGCCGGCCGCCACGCCGGCCGGGCCGCCCCACCGGGCGCCCGGCCGGGCCATCCACGGCTCGCCGCCGAACCCCGCAGAAAACGTGAGAGAAGACATTCCAGTGACTGAAAACCGTACCGTGGTCGTCACGGGTATCGGCGCCTTCACGCCGCTGGGCGGCGACGCCGCCACCACCTGGGAGAACCTGGTCGCCGGGCGCTCCGGAGTGGCTGCCCTGACCGAGGAGTGGGCCGCCGAGCTGCCCGTCCGGATCGCCGCGCGCACCGCGGTCGAGCCCGGCGAGATCCTCCCCCGCCCGCTGGCCCGCCGGCTGGACCGCTCGGCGCAGTTCGCGCTGATCGCGGCCCGCGAGGCGTGGGCCGACGCCGGCTACCAGACCCCCGCCACCGACGAATCCTCCAAGCTCGCGCCGGAGCGCCTGGGCGCCGTGATCGCCTCGGGCATCGGCGGTGTCACCACGCTGCTCGACCAGTACGACGTGCTGAAGGACAAGGGCGCCCGCAAGGTCTCCCCGCACACCGTCCCGATGCTGATGCCCAACTCCCCGGCGGCCAACGTCGGCCTGGAGGTCGGCGCCCGCGCGGGCGTGCACACCCCCGTCTCCGCCTGCGCCTCCGGCGCCGAGGCGATCGGCTACGCGATCGAGATGATCCGCTCCGGTCGCGCCGACGTCGTGGTGGCCGGTGGCACCGAGGCGGCGATCCACCCGCTGCCGATCGCGGCCTTCGCCAACATGATGGCGATGTCCAAGAACAACGAGAACCCCGAGAGCGCCTCGCGCCCGTACGACAAGGGCCGCGACGGCTTCGTGCTCGGCGAGGGCGCCGGCGTGGTCGTGCTGGAGTCGGTCGAGCACGCCGAGGCGCGCGGCGCCCGGATCTACTGCGAGGCGGTGGGCCAGGGCCTGTCCTCGGACGCCCACCACATCGCCCAGCCCGAGCCGACCGGCGCCGGGGTGGCCCGCGCGCTGGCCGACCTGTTCGACCGCAACCCGCTGGACAAGGCCGAGATCGTGCACGTCAACGCGCACGCCACCTCGACCCCGCAGGGTGACACGGCCGAGCTGAAGGCGCTGCGCAAGGAGCTCGGCGAGCACCTCGACCACATCGCCGTCTCTGCCACCAAGTCGATGACCGGCCACCTGCTGGGCGGCGCCGGCGGCATCGAGACCGTCGCCACCGTGCTGGCCCTGTACAACCGGATCGCCCCGCCGACCATCAACGTCGACGAGCTGGACGACGACGTGGACGCGGACATCGTCCGGGACGAGCCGCGCAAGCTGCCCGAGGGCCGGATCGCGGCGCTGAACAACTCGTTCGGCTTCGGCGGCCACAACGTGGTGCTGGCCTTCCGCACCGTCTGAGGTCCGCCCCGCAGCCCGTGACGAGGGGGCCCGCGCTCAGTACGAGCGCGGGCCCCCTCGTGCCGCACGGCTCCGCCCGGACGGCTCAGACCACCTGGTGCAGCCAGCGCACCGGGGCGCCCTCGCCGGCGTAGCGGAAGGGCTCCAGTTCGTCGTCCCAGGGCTTGCCGAGCAGCCGGGAGATCTCCGCCTCCAGGTCGGCGCCCTCGCTGCGGGCGCGCAGCAGGACGGCCCGGAGCCGGTCCTCGGGAATCAGGATGTCGCCGTGGATGCCCGTGACGGCATGGAAGATGCCGAGCGCGGGCGTGCTGCTGTACCGCTCGCCCTCCGCCGTGGCGCAGGGCTCGCTGGTGACCTCGTAGCGCATCAACTGCCAGCCGCGCAGCGCGGAGGCGAGCTTCGAGGCCGTGCCGGGTTCTCCCTGCCAGGAGAGCTCGGCCCGCCAGTGCCCGGGCGCGGCCGGCTGGCGGATCCAGTCCAGACTCACCCGCACACCGAGCACCCCCGCGACGGCCCACTCGACGTGCGGGCACAGCGCGCGGGGCGCGGAGTGGACGTACAGGACTCCACGTGTCGTCACCGGGACCTCCAGGCTGTGGACGAGGGTCGCCTTCCCCAGCTGCCTCGCGTTCGCGCCTGTAGTTGATCCACAGTTACCCACGTTAGCCGACATTAAGCCACTAAATTGAGCAAAACGGACAGGCTTTCGCTCAATGCTAATCGAATCCCCAACGAGGTCCACCCCTCGGTCGGATCTCTCCCCCGAACGGCCCCATCGTGAGGCGGGACCACCGTACCGCGCCGTCCCGCACGATGGATGACGCACTTTCGGATCGGGCCGGAATGCGGTAGTGCGGCCCGATCCCCTGCGCCCGGTACGCAAACCGCCCCGCGCCCGGGAGGGGCGGCGGGGCGGCGCGCTCGGCCGACGGGCCGACGCGGCGTCAGTCGTTCAGGCGGACCACCATCTTGCCGGTGTTGGCGCCGCGCAGCAGGTCCAGGAAGGCCGCCGCGGTGTTCTCGAAACCGTCCACCACGGTCTCCTCGTGGCGCAGTCGCCCGTCCCGCAGCCAGCCGCCGACCTCGGCGACGAACTTCGGCTGCAGGGCCGCGTGGTCGCGCACCAGCATGCCCTCCAGCCGCAGCCGCTTGCCGATCGCCTGGGCCAGGTTGCGCGGGCCGGCCGGGGCGGTGGTGTCGTTGTACTGGGCGATCGCGCCGCAGAGCACCGCCCGGCCGTGCACGCCCAGCGCGCCGATCGCGGCCTCCAGGTGGTCACCGCCGACGTTGTCGAAGTAGAGGTCCACGCCGTCCGGGGCCGCCTTGGCGAGCTGCTCGTGGACCGGCGCGTCCTTGTAGTTGAACGCGGCGTCGAAGCCGTACTCGTCGACCAGCTTGGCGACCTTCTCCGCCGAACCGGCCGAACCGACCACCAGCGAGGCGCCCTTGAGCCGGGCGATCTGGCCGACCATCGTGCCCACGGCACCGGCCGCGCCGGAGACGAACACCCGGTCGCCCTCCTTGAGGCCGCCGACCGCCAGCAGGCCCGCGTAGGCGGTCAGGCCGGGCATCCCGAGCACGCCGAGGTAGGCGGACAGCGGCGCGTCGGCCGGGTCGACCTTCACCGCGCGCTCGGCGGGCACGGTGGCGTACTCGCGCCAGCCCAGACCGTGCAGCACGGCGTCGCCCGGGGCGAAGCCGTCGGCCGCGGAGGCGACCACGTAGCCGACCGCGCCGCCGTCCATCGCCTCGCCGAGGGCGAACGGCGGGGCGTACGACTTCACGTCGTTCATCCTGCCGCGCATGTAGGGGTCGACCGAGAGATAGGCGTTGCGCACCAGGATCTCGCCGGGACCCGGGGTCCGGACCGGCGCCTCGACCAGGGCGAAGTCCGTCGGGACCGGCCAACCCTGCGGACGGGCGGCGAGGTGCCATTCGCGGGCGGTGGCGGGCGCTTCCTGCTCTGCCATCGGTGGTGCTCCTTGCGGTTTCTGGGTGGTCCCCCGGGTCATACCGCCCGACCTGAAAGGTTGAGCGACTGAAGTAACGATGGACATGAAAGGTTCATGTTGTCAACTGTTCAGGTAGACTGTCACCCATGGACACCCAGCCGACCGGGGCCGCCACGCAGCAGCCCGACGAGATCACCCGTGAGGTCGTCGACCTGATGGCCAATCTGGTCGCGCTCTTCCATCGCGAGTACGAAGAGGCCGCCGCCGCCCGCTCACTCACCGGCGCACAGGCCAAGGTCCTCGCCCTGCTGCGGCGCGGACCGATGCCGATGCGCCACATCGCCCAGACGCTCAGCTGTGAGCCCTCCAACATCACGGGCATCGTCGACCGCCTGGAGTCGCGCGGCTTCGTGACCAGGGAGGCCGACCGGCAGGACCGCCGGGTCAAGCTCGTCGCCGCCACCGAGACCGGCTCGGCCGCCTCCGAGGAGCTGCGCGAGTCGCTGAACTTCGCCCGGGAACCGCTCGCCGCGCTCGGCCCGGACGAGCGGACGGCCCTGCGCGACCTGCTCCGCCGGATGCTGGCGGGCGCCTCCGGCCCCGGGGCGTGAGCAGCATCACAGCCCCAGCGGCCGATCCGGCCGAATTGGCCCGCCATCGGCTGTAACCGAACACTCCGCCGAATCGTCTAAAGTTCGAGACTTTGCACCGGCCCTCCCAGGGCCGGTGCGCGCGGGAACGACACCAGAAGGCGGGGGCCCGGACGATGAGCAGCAGCACGCGCCGGCGGCGCATCGTACGGACCGCCGTGGGGCTCGCCGCAGTACTGGTGCTGTCCGTCGCGGGGGCCGGCGCCTGGTTCTACCACCGGCTGGACAGCAACATCACCACCTTCGACGCGGGCGGCGTCGCCACCGAGCGGCCCCCGGCGCCCGTCCCGGTCACCCCGGGCGCCTCCGTCCCGGTCAACGTCCTGGTGCTCGGCTCGGACACCCGGGACGACGGCAACGCCGACCTCGGCGGCGGCGAGGAGGGTGTCGGCCACTCGGACACCGCGATCCTGCTGCACGTCTACGCGGACCACAAGCACGCCGTCGGCGTCTCGATCCCCCGCGACGCGCTGGTGACCATCCCGTCCTGCAAGCTGCCCAGCGGCAAGTGGACCGAGCCCCGGACCAACCAGATGTTCAACTCGGCGTTCACCATAGGCGAGTTCCCCCAGGGGAACCCGGCCTGCACGCAGAACACCGTCGAGGCGCTCACCGGCCTGCGAATAGACCACACCATCGTGGTCGACTTCAAGGGCGTCGCCGCGATGACCGAGGCCATCAGCGGCGTGGACGTCTGCGTCCCCAATGACGTGAACTCGCACAACATCAAGCTCAGGAAGGGCCTGCAGAAGCTCTCCGGGCAGCCCGCGGTGGACTACCTGCGGGCGCGGTACGGCTTCGGCGACAACTCCGACATCGGCCGGATGAAGCGCCAGCAGGCCTTCCTCTCCTCGATGATCAGCAAGATCCAGGGGCTCGGCTTCTCCCTGCCGACCCTGCTCCCGCTGGCCGACGCCGCCACCCGCTCGCTCACCGTGGACGAGGGCCTCGGCACCGCGATGAAGCTGGTGGACTTCACCCAGTCGCTGCAGGGCATCAAGCTCGCCGACATCACCTTCGTCACCACCCCGTGGCGCTTCTCCGGCGAGCGGGTCGCCCTGGTCCACCCGGACGTGGACACCCTCTGGAAGCTGCTGCGGGAGGACCGCACGCTGGACGGCCGGAGCACCGGCAAGACGGACCCGGGCGGTGCCTCGCCGTCCCCCGCGGCCTCCTCGCCCGCCGCTCCCGGCGCGTCACCCACCACGCTCTCCCCCGAACAGGCCGCCGTACCGATCACCCTGGTCAACGGCGTCGGCACCCCCGGGCTCGCCGGGAAGGGCGCGGCGACGGTCCGCGCCCAGGGCTTCCAGAACGTCACCCTGGACGCCACCAGCGGCAGCCGGCTGCGGACCGAGATCGCGTACGACCCGGCCTTCAAGACCGCCGCCGACCAACTGGCCCTGCTCTTCCCGCAGGCCCGCTCGGTCGAGGAGCCGGGCGCCGGGGGGATCATCGTCACGCTGGGCCGCGACTACCACCCGGCGGCGGCCACCGGGCTCGACGCCGCCGCCCCGGCCGGTCCGGCGGCGGGTCCGACGACCGGTCCGACGGCGGGTCCGACGACCGCCGCGCCCAGCGGTGTCCCGACCGGCATCGCCGAGAACGCCCGCGGGGCCGACACCGACCCCTGCAAGGACCTGACCTTCGGCTAGCGGTGCCGTCTCAGCCCCGGTCCGGACCGCCCCGCGGCGGATCGGGCAGGCCGGTGACCACCGCGGTCAGCCGGGTGCCCGCCGGGAAGGCACCGGCGCCGGCCAGGTCCGTCAGCGCGGCGAGCAGCTTGGCGACGTACCGGTGCTCCAGCGCGATCCCGTGCCGCCGCCGGAAGTCCTCGGCGAAGGCGGCGAGCTCGGCGGGCACCTTGCCGTAGCCGCCGCCGTGGTGGTCGTGGTCGATCCGCCAGTTGTCGAACTCACGGCCGTACGCGGCCCGGTGCAACCGGCCGACCTCACCCTCCAGGTACCCGGCGCCGCCGCGCAGCACCGCGACCCCGAGCGCCCGCGCGCCCGGCGGCAGACCGGCCGCGATGCCGGCGATGGTGCCGCCGGTGCCGACCGGGCAGCAGACCACGTCCCGCTCACCGAGGTCGGGAAGCTCCGCCGGGATCACCGCCGCGCCGATCGCCGCCAAGGCGTTGGAGCCGCCCTCCGGCAGCACCAGACAGGGGCCCCAGCGGCGCTGCAGGGCGGCCTCGACCCCGGCGTCGGCGGCCCAGCCGCCGGCCGTCTCCCGGTACGCCGGCCGGGACAGGAACTCCAGCCGCATCCCCGCCGCCTCGGCCGCCCGCAGCGACCAGTTGCGCGGCCGGTCGGCCAGCTCCTCGCCCCGGACCAGCCCGACGCTCTCCAGCCCGAGCGCGCCGGCGGCCACCGCGACCGCCCGCAGGTGGGTGGAGTAGGCCCCGCCGAAGGTCAGCAGCCGGGTGTGCCCCCGCTCGACGGCCGCCGCCAGGTTGGGCGCGAGCTTGCGCCACTTGTTGCCCGGCACCGCGGGGTGCAGCAGGTCGTCGCGCTTGAGCCGCAGCTCCACCCCGGCCCGGGCCAGCGTCTCGTCGGCGCAGTCCGTCAGCGGGGTCGGCAGCAGTGCGGGTTCGAGCATCGGGCCAGGATACGGAGCCGGCGGCACCGGCCCCAGTGGCGGGGCGCCGCGGCCGGGATCGGGCGGGTGGACGTCAACGCACCCCCGGCGCGGCCCTATTCGGGTGATTCCCGGCCTGTCGGTACGGTCGCCGCAGTCGGCGGTCACTAGAGTTCGTGCAGATGACCACACCTGGTCAAGCCCGGTCGTACGGGCGAAGGGTGGGGCGGGTGGGACTCGAACCCACGACCAAGGGATTATGAGTCCCCTGCTCTAACCGGCTGAGCTACCGCCCCGGTTCGCCGCGCGCGCCGGTGACCCGGTCGCGGCAGCAGCAGACGGCCCCGGAAGGCCGTCCCGGGCAGCATAGCCGGTCGATCACCCGTGGTGCGCGCCGGGGGCGCACATGGGGTGCGCTCTGATATCCGCCTCCCCGCCCGGCCCAGCCCCGCTGGCGGGCCCCCCGCGGCCCCGGGAGCCTGGGCGGATGACGGTACGTGAGCTGGCGGCGGTCGGCGCCGCGCTGGTGGTGCTGGCGGCCGCGGGCTGCACCACCGCGGCGGGCCCCGGCGGCGGCGCCCCGACGGTGAGTTCCCACCCGGCCTCGGGCAGCACCGACGCCCACGGCTGGAGCCGGGAGCGGCTGCGCGGCGCGCTCGCCCGGCACACCGGCGTCACCCGCACCGCCAAGCCCACCGTGCTCAACGGCCTGGTCGGCGCCGTCTTCACGCGCAACGCGGACGGCGACCACTTCTGCACCGCCAGCGTGGTGGACAGCGCCGGACTCAATCTGATCGTCACGGCCGCGCACTGCGTCTGGGACCCGAAGCTCGGCCAACGCGGCGACCTGGTCTTCGTCCCCGGCTACCGGGACGGCGACACCCCGAGCGGGGTCTGGCCCCTGCTGGCCGTCACCGTCGACCAGGCGTGGAAGGACGGCGCCGACCCGGACGTGGACATCGCCTTCGCGGTGGTCCAGTCGCAGGGCGGTCTGCAGGTGCAGCAGGTGCTCGGCGCCAACCGGCTGGGCGTCGACCGCGGCTACCGGCTGCCGGTGAAGGTCACCGGCTACCCCGGCACCAGCGACGTCCCGATCACCTGCAGCAACACCACCTCCGAACAGAGCCCCACCCAGCTGCGGATCGACTGCCCGGACTGGACCGGCGGCACCAGCGGCAGCCCCTGGGTGACCGACTTCGACCCGGAGACCCGCACCGGCACCGTGGTCGGCGTGATCGGCGGCTACCAGGAGGGTGGCGACAGTCCGGACACCTCGTACAGCAGCTACTTCGGCGACCGCGCGCAGGCCCTCTACGACCGCGCCACGGGCTGACCGGGCCGGGCTGGCGTCGCCGGGCCCGGCCTGGTAGATCTTCCTCACGAACGGCGGACCGCACGACCCGCAGTGCCCGCCCCGAGGACGAGACGGAGCCCCGGATGCCCTCCCGCCCGGTACGGCCCGCGCGTGCGGCCCAGGCGGCCGCGCTGGCGGCCCTGCTGCTCGCCGTCGGCACCGGCTGCGGCGGGAGCGACCGGGCGCCGACCGCCGAGGTGGCGCCGCAGAGCACGGTGGGCGACCGGATCGGCACCCTCGCGGTACGCACCCCGGAGGGCCCGCGGGCCTGTACCGCGAGCGTGGTGCGGAGCCCGGGGCGCAATCTGCTGGTGACCGCCGCGCACTGCGTGCAGAGCCACCGGATCGGCCTGCTGGACGGCCTGGTGTTCACCCCCGGCTACCGCAACGGGTACTCGCCCTACGGGAGCTGGCCGGTCCAGTCGATCACCGTGGACCCGCGCTGGGCCTCCGACGGCGACCCGGAGTACGACGTGGCGTTCGTCACGGTGCGGCCGGCCGGCGGCCGGGAGGTCGAGGACGCGGTCGGCGGGAACCCGCTCGGCACCGACCAGGGCTTCGGCCTCGCCGTCTCGGTGACCGGCTATCCCAATGAACGCGATGAACCGATCACCTGTTCGGCTCATACCCGCTCCCAGAGCCCGACCCAGGAGCGCTTCGACTGCGGCGGCTACACCGACGGCACCAGCGGGAGCCCCTGGGTGACCGGGGCCGGGGTGGTGGTCGGCGTGATCGGCGGCTACCAGGAGGGCGGCGAGACGCCCGGCACCTCGTACAGCATCACCTTCGACGACCGGGTGACCGCGCTCTACCGGCGGGCCACCGACTGACCCGCCGGCCCCGGCCCCGGGCCCGGCGGACGGCCGGCGCCCGGGAAACACGAAGGCCCCCCGGTGGCCGGGGGGCCTTCGCTCTGAGCAGTCACCGGGCGGACCCGGTGCAGCTCCCGCAATTGGACTCGAACCAATAACCTGCCGATTAACAGTCGGCTGCTCTGCCAATTGAGCTATGCGGGATCGCGGTGGACCACAGTCGCACCACGGCCAGGACGGCCGACCCGAAGGCCCGCCACCTGAGCTCCCCCAATTGGACTCGAACCAATAACCTGCCGATTAACAGTCGGCTGCTCTGCCAATTGAGCTATGGGGGAACGAGCTTCCGCTTCGGCCCCCGGTTCCCCGGGCTCCTCGGCGCTCGCTGCGGGACATACATTAGCGCACTCGGGGGGGTGGTCCGCCAATCG
This sequence comes from Kitasatospora sp. NPDC059327, assembly GCF_042752535.1. NCBI lineage: Bacteria > Bacillati > Actinomycetota > Actinomycetes > Kitasatosporales > Streptomycetaceae > Kitasatospora > Kitasatospora sp. NPDC059327. Next base: position 204,133 of record NZ_JBHYYB010000001.1, read on the forward strand.
CTTTCCCCCGCCGCCCGCGGAGCACCCCTGCCCGGCGTGCCCCGCGCGCGCCCGGCGCGGCACCCGGGGATGCTGGGGGCGCGGGCGGTTCGCCGCCCCGACGGACGGGTAGGGCATTGCGGCAATGGCCGCCAGGAGAGGGTGGAATCCGATCATGTGGAAGCTGTCGTTGATCGTCGGACTCGCGGCGGGCTACGTCCTGGGCTCGCGGGCCGGTCGCCAGCGGTACGAACAGATCGCCAAGGTCACCCGGCAGGTCGCCCAGAACCCCAAGGTGCAGGGCGCCGCCGACAAGGCCAAGCAGCAGGCCGGCGCGGCGGCCGGGAAGGCGGCCGGCGCCGTCGCCGACAAGGTCGGCGACAAGCTGCCGAACGCCGTCACCGACCGGGTGTCGTACTTCAACCGCACCCGGGTCGAGGACGACAGCTGGGGTACCTTCCGCCCGTGACCGGGAGGTGACGGCGGATCGGCCGGGACGACTCCGGAGCGGTACCGAACGAGCAACACTTACCGGGCCCGGCCGCGTCCGGACGCGCGCTGAGGCATGATCTCGACATGGCCATCGTCGCGGGGATAGACAGCTCGACCGGTCGCACCCGGATCGTCGCGTGCGACAGCGAGACCGGCGCGGTGCTGCGGTCCGGCAAGGCACCGCACCCCACGCCGGAGGGGCCGGACCAGCGGGCCGGCGAGGCCGACCCGCAGGTCTGGCTGCACTCCTTGGGCGACGCCGCCGCCGGCGGCCTGCTGGAGGGCGTCCGGGCGATCGGCGTCAGCGCGCAGCAGCACGGCATGATCGGCCTGGACGCCGGCGGCGTCCTGGTCCGGCCGGCGATCCTCTGGAACGACCCGCGCTCCAGCGGAGCCGCCGCCGCGCTGCTGGACGCGCTCGGCGGGCCGGCGGCCTGGACGGCCGCGATCGGCGCCGTCCCGGGTCCCACGTACACCATCGCCAAGCTGCGCTGGCTGGCCGAGTTCGAACCGGCCAACGCCCGCCGGGTCGCCGAGGTGCTGCTGCCGCACGACTGGCTGGTCTGGCAGCTGCTCGGCCACCCGAAGCGGCGCACCACCGACCGGGGCGACGCCTCCGGCACCGGCTACTGGTCGCCGATCACCGGCGAGTACCGCCAGGACCTGGTCGAGCTCGCGCTCGGCCACGAGCTGCGGCTGCCCGACGTGCTGGGCCCCGCCGAACCCGCCGGACACACCCCCGAGGGCCTGCTGATCTCGGCCGGCACCGGTGACAACATGGCCGCCGCGCTCGGACTGGGCCTGCGGACCGGCGACGCGGTGGTCTCCCTGGGCAGCTCCGGAACGGTCTTCGCCGTGCACGAGCGGGCCGTGGTGGACGCCACCGGGCTGGTCTCCTCCTTCGCCGACGCCACCGGCCGCCACCTGCCGATGGTCGCCACCCTGAACGCCGCCCAGGTGCTCCGCTCCACGGCGGCGCTGCTCGGCCGTGACCTGGAGGGCCTGAGCGACCTGGCGCTGCGCTCCTCCCCCGGCGCGTACGGCCTGGTGCTGCTGCCCTACCTGGACGGCGAGCGGACGCCCGCGCTGCCCCACGCGGCCGGCACCCTGACCGGACTCCGGGCCGAGTCGATGACCCCCGAGCACCTGGCCCGGGCCGCCGTCGAGGGCATGCTCTGCAACATCGCGGACGCGCTGGACGTGCTGCGCGCCCGGGGCGTCGCGGTCGGGCGGGTCTTCCTGCTGGGCGCCGCCGGGCGGCTGCCGGCCGTGCGGCAGATCGCCCCGCTGCTGTTCGGCACCCCGGTCGTGGTGCCGCCGCCGGGCGCCCACGCCGCCCGCGGTGCGGCCCGGCAGGCCGCCTGGGCCCTGGCCGGCACCGCCGAACCGCCGCACTGGGAGCTGCCGCAGGCCGTCACCGTCACGCCGGACGCCGAGCAGGACCTGCCGGTCGGCTCGGCGGTGCGTCAGCAGTACCGAGCCGCCCGTGAGCAGATCCACCCGGAGACGGCCGCCTGAGCCGCCCGGGTACCCCGGGGTGCCCGGGCGGGGCGCCGTCGTGGAGATGCGCGGCCGGGTGGCCGGTGGCAGCGTGAGAGGCGACGCGGTCACCGGCGCGAAGGGCGGCAGTACCTCATGGCTCTGCACAAGGGAACCGGCGACGACCGCCGGCTGGCCATCAATCCGTTCGTCGGCGCCGCCGACCCGCTGAGCGCGATGGAGCTGGCCCCACCGCTGCACCGGCTCTCCGACGGTCCGGTGGCGGCCGACACGGCGTACCAGCTGATCCACGACGAGCTGATGCTGGACGGCAACGCCAAGCTCAACCTGGCGACCTTCGTCACCACGTCGATGGAGGTCCAGGCCACCCGGCTGATGACCGAGTGCCTCGACAAGAACATGATCGACAAGGACGAGTACCCCCAGACCGCCGAGCTGGAACGGCGCTGTGTGGCGATCCTCGCCGACCTCTGGCACGCCGCCGACCCGGAGGCCACCGTCGGCTGCTCCACCACCGGCTCCAGCGAGGCCTGCATGCTGGCCGGTCTCGCCCTCAAGCGCCGCTGGATGCGGCGCAACGCGGACCGGTACGCGGCCGGTGCCCGCCCCAACCTGGTGATGGGCGTCAACGTCCAGGTCTGCTGGGAGAAGTTCTGCACCTTCTGGGAGGTCGAGGCCCGCACCGTGCCGATGTCGGGCGAGCGCTTCCACCTCGGCGCCGAGGAGGCGGTGGCGCTCTGCGACGAGGACACCATCGGTGTGGTGGCCGTGCTCGGCTCGACCTTCGACGGCTCCTACGAGCCGGTGGCGGAGCTCTGCGACGGCCTGGACGCGCTGCAGGGGCGCACCGGCCTGGACATCCCGGTCCACGTCGACGGCGCCTCCGGCGCCATGGTCGCGCCCTTCCTCGACCCCGACCTGGTCTGGGACTTCCGGCAGCCGCGGGTCGCCTCGATCAACACCTCCGGCCACAAGTACGGCCTGGTCTACCCGGGCGTCGGCTGGGCGCTCTGGCGGGACCGCGAGGCACTGCCCGAGGAGCTGGTGTTCCGGGTCAACTACCTCGGCGGGGAGATGCCGACCTTCGCGCTGAACTTCTCCCGCCCCGGCGCGGAGGTGATCGCGCAGTACTACACCTTCCTGCGGCTGGGCCGGAGCGGCTTCCAGGCCGTCCAGGGTGCCTGCCGGGAGGTCGCGGTCTACCTGGCCGAGCGGATCGAGGCGCTCGGCTGCTTCCGGCTGCTGACCCGGGGCGACGAACTGCCGGTCTTCGCCTTCACCACCACCGAGGACGTGACGTTCGACGTGTTCGACGTCTCGCTGCGACTGCGCGAGCGCGGCTGGCAGGTGCCCGCGTACACCTTCCCCGCCGAGCGGGAGGACCTCTCGGTACTGCGGGTGGTCTGCCGCAACGGATTCTCCCGGGACCTGGCCGACCTGCTGCTGTCCGACCTCACCCGGCTGCTGCCCGAGCTGCGCAAGCAGCCCCGGCCGCTCAAGGAGTTCGGCGTGCCGAACCGGACGGCCTTCCACCACTGACGCCCGCTCACCGGCGCGAGGAGACGGACGGAACCGTTCCGGCGCCGTGATCACGGCGAGGGGAGGGCGCTTGGAAGCGCCCTCCCCTCGCCGCGCGTCCCTGCGGTTGGGGCAGCCTCCCCCCGCGAGGCTGTCCCGACCGGTGGGGGATCGGGACGTCAGGGACCGGCCGTGGGAACGGTGCCCGGACGAAGGATCCGGGCCGCGAAACGCGCCGGTGTGAGAACCATGCATGACGGGCAGGCACATGTTCGAGCGTCACCCCCGGTTGTGAGACACTTCCGTCCGTCTCAGGGCCAGGACCTGGCGTTTGAGACGACAGGCCGATGAGGTTGGAGACGCGGACCCGCCCCCCACGGCCCGGGCCGGAGCCCGCTCGGGCCCTCCCGCTCCCCCCGCCGCCGCCTCCGATGTTGGGAATGACCGTTATGGGCTCCGCCTGGAAGCAACTGCCGGACGACCTCTCCGTGCCGGCCAGGCGCCTGACGGAGGAGCTCCGTGCGGTCAAGGACGCCACCGGGCTCTCGTTGTCCGAGCTCGCCTCCCGGACCCACTACAGCCGGGCCTCGTGGGAGCGCTGGCTGAACGGCAAGCGGGTCATCACCGAGCAGGCGCTCGACGCCCTCGTCAAGGCGGTCGACTGCGACGGCCGCACGCTGCGGTCCCTGTGGGAGCTGACGGCGGCGGCCGCGGAGGGCGTGACGGGCGCCACCCCGGACGCGGCGGGGTCGGACCCGGCTCGCCCGGACACGACGGCGGACACCGAGCCCGCCGACACGGTGTCGACGGACCCCTGGCCGACGGACGCCGAGCACGGGGGCCACGAGCGCACGGACGCCGAGCACGCGGACGCCGAGCACGCGGACGCCGAGCACGCGACACCGGCACCGGCGGCCGCCGAGCGGCAGGACACGGAGCCGGGCGCCCCGGTCCGCTGGTGGCGTCGGCCGGTGGCGCTGGTCGGCTGCGCGGCCGTGGTGGCCGCGCTGATGGTGCTGGCCGGGGTCCGCTACTCCCGCGGCGAGGCCGAGCCGGCCGCCGTCGCGCAGCCCGCCGTGACCGGCACGGCCACCTCCTCCGCCGCCCGCACCGCCCCCGGCTCGCCCTCCTGCCAGGCGATGGGCTGCTCGCACAAGGACCCCAAGGCCACCGGCTGCGGTGCCGACGCCCGGACCCTGCTGACCGGCAACATCGGCAAGGTGGTGATCTACCTCCGGTACAGCCAGCGGTGCCAGGCGGCCTGGGCGGCGATCACCGAGGGCGCGCCGGACGACTACTCGACCATCACCAGCGGCGCCGGCGAGACGGAGACCGCGCTGATCCACTGGGGGTACGACAACTACTCGGCGATGGTGAACGCGGCGGACCCGGCCGTCACCTTCCGGGTCTGCGGCCACACGCCGGCCGGGGACGACTGCACGGGGAGCGTCTCCGGGCTGGCCCAGGTGGTCGCCTCGACCCCGATCCCGATCGGCCCGGCCTCCCCGCCGGCCTCACCCACCGCGCCCGCCGCGTCCGCGTCCGCCCCCTCACCCACGGCCGCCCCCGCCGCCGGGTCCTAGTCGAGGTAGCCCCGGAGCTGCTCGGCGAAGGCGTGGTCCCGGAGCTTGACCAGGGTCTTGGACTCGATCTGGCGGATCCGCTCCCTGGTCACCCCGAACAGCGCGCCGATCTCCTCCAGGGTGCGCGGACGGCCGTCGTCCAGGCCGTAGCGGAGCTGGACGATCTGGCGTTCGCGGTCGCCGAGCGTGGCCAGGACCGCCTCCAGGTGCTGGCGCAGCAGCAGGAAGGTGGCGGACTCGGCCGGTGAGGCCGCGTCCGCGTCCTCGATCAGGTCGCCGAGCGCGACGTCGTCCTCCTCGCCGACCGGGGTGTGCAGCGAGATCGGCTCCTGGGCGAGCCGGAGCAGCTCGCGCACCCGTGCCTCGGTCAGCTCCAGCGCGGCGGCGATGTCGGCCGGGCCCGGTTCGGTCCCGCTCTCCTGGAGCAGCGCGCGCTGCACCCGGATCACCCGGTTGATCAGCTCGACCACGTGCACCGGGACCCGGATCGTCCGCGCCTGGTCGGCCAGTGCCCGGCTCATCGCCTGGCGGATCCACCACGTCGCGTAGGTCGAGAACTTGTAGCCGCGGGCGTAGTCGAACTTCTCGACCGCCCGGATCAGGCCGAGGTTGCCCTCCTGGACGAGGTCCAGCATGGTGAGGCCGCGGCCGATGTAGCGCTTGGCCACCGAGACCACCAGCCGCAGGTTGGCCTCGATCAGCCGCCGTTTGGCGATCCGCCCGATCACCACCAGGGCGTCCAGCTCCCCGGCCAGCGGGTCGGGCGGCGGGGGCTCGCGGTTCAGCCGTTCCTCGGCGAAGAGGCCGGCCTCGATCCGGCGGGCCAGCTCCACCTCCTCGGCCGCGTTCAGCAGCCGGATCCGGCCGATCTCGCGCAGGTACTGGCGGATGAGGTCCGCCGCCGGGCCGGTGCCGCCCGCGGGGGCGCGGTCCCGGTCGGCGTCCAGGTCCGGTTCGGGCTCGGTCTCGGCGTCGCGCCGCCGCTCTCCGCCGGTGTCGGGGCCGGGGTCCGGGTCCTCGGCCCGGGGGTGGCCGGGTGGACGGCCCGGCGCGGGCACCCGGGCACCGTCGGCGGGCGGTGTCCCGGCCCGGCCGTGGTCGTCGTCGTGGGGGGCGAGCGGATCGGCGGTCGGGCGGGCGGTCGCGGCAAGGCCTTGGTCCACGGGCATCCCTCGGGGCGGGCGCGACTCTGGCGGACCCGCGCAGGACGGAGGTGGGACGCCCTCCAGTGTGCGGCACGCCACACTCCGTGGCCGAGACTCGTGCGCGCACTTTCTCCGACGGGACTACAGCCCGGCGGCGCCCTGGCTGCGCAGTCGCTGCTTGTACTGTTCGAGCTGCCAGAGCTCGCCGCTCACCGCGTTCCACTCCTCGCTGGCGCCACGGGCGTGGAGCTGGTTGAGGTAGGCACGCCCCTCGGTGATCCGCTGCTCCACCGCCTGGAGCCGCAGTTTCACCAGGAACTCGCCCGCGTAGATCGCGTCCACCTTGCGGCGCGAGCGCACCGGCTCGACGGTGAGCTCGGTCACCAGCGACCGCACCTGGTCGTCCGGGCACGCCTCCCGCACCGCGCTGGTGAAGTCGGCCTGGGCGGCGCCGAACGCCGCTCCCCCGGCCTGGCCGATCGCCCGGCGCACGGCCGTGTACGGCGGGGTCGGGAACTCGTCCTCGCCGTAGTGGTCGAAGGTCGGGGCGACGAGGTCCGGGTGCTGGAGGGCCAGCTTGAGCAGCTCGCGCTCGACGAACTGGGCCGGGTCGCGCGGGTTGAGGCGGAACAGCGGGGTGACGGCCCTGACCGGCTGCGGCTGCTCGGGGCGGCGCTGCTGGCCGGCGGCGCGCGGGTTCTGCTGGCGCTCCCGGTCCCAGCGGGCCAGCTGGGAGATCCGGCGGACCACGAACTGCTCGTCCAGGATGCCGAGCATGCCGGCCAGCCGGACGGCGTACTGGTGCTGGATCGAGCGGTCCTTGATCTTGGCGACGATCGGCGCGGCCTCCTCCAGCGCGGCCGAGCGGCCCTCCGGGTTCTCCACCCGGTGCCGGGCCACGGCCGAGCGCAGCGCGAACTCGAACAGCGGGACGGGGTTGTCGATCAGCTCGCGGACCGCCTCGTCGCCCTTCGCCAGGCGCAGCTCGCACGGGTCCATCCCGCCGGGACTGACCGCGATGGAGGTCTTGGCGGCGAACTTCTGGTCGTCCTCGAAGGCCCGCAGGGCGGCCTTCTGGCCGGCCGCGTCGCCGTCGAAGGTGAAGACCGTCTCACCGCGGTACTGGGAGGTGTCCATCAGCAGCCGTCGGATGATCTTGATGTGGTCCTCGGCGAACGCGGTGCCGCAGGTGGCCACCGCGGTGGTGACACCCGCCAGGTGGCAGGCCATCACGTCGGTGTACCCCTCGACCACCACCGCCCGGCCCGACTTGGCGATCTCCTTCTTCGCCAGGTCGATGCCGTACAGCACGTGGGACTTCTTGTAGATCGGCGTCTCGGGGGTGTTCAGGTACTTCGGACCGTTGTCGTCCTCGCGCAGGCGGCGGGCGCCGAAGCCGACCGTCTCACCGGCGATGTCGCGGATGGGCCAGACCAGCCGGCCCCGGAAGCGGTCGATCAGCCCACCGCGCTGGCCCTGCGAGGCCAGGCCGCCGAGCAGGATCTCCTTGTCGCTGAAGCCCTTGCCCCGCAGGTAGCGGACCAGGTTCTCCCAGCCGGCCGGGGCGTAGCCGACGCCGAAGGTCGCCGCCGCCGCCTCGTCGAAGCCGCGCTCGGCGAGGAAGCGCCGCCCGATCTCGGCCTCCGGCGAGCCGAGCTGCTCCCGGAACCAGGCACCGGCCACCTTGTGCGCCTCGACCAGTCGGGTGCGCTCGCCCTGCTGGTGGCGGGGGCTGTAGCCGCCCTCCTCGTAGCGGAGCGTGATGTTGGCCTGGGCGGCCATCCGCTCGACGGCCTCGGCGAAGGTGAAGTGCTCGATCTTCATCAGGAAGGCGATGGTGTCGCCGTTCTCCTGGCAGCCGAAGCAGTGGAAGACGCCCTTGGCGGGGTTCACGTAGAAGGAGGCGGACTTCTCGTCGTGGAAGGGGCAGACGCCCTTGTACTCGCCTCCGCCACCATTGGTGAGCTGTACGTAGTCGCCGACCACCACGTCGATCGGCAGTGCGCTCCGCACCGCCTGCACGTCTTCGTCCCTGATCCGCCCGGCCACCCCGGAAGTCTACTGGGACGGCGCCGATCGCCGACCGCGCCGGGGCGGCCGCCTCACGGCCGGGCCGTTCCCAGCAGCCTGGCGTGCAGGGCCAGGGCGGAGGCGTCGGTGAGGGTGGCGATCTGGTCGATCACCGCGCGCAGGGCGGCGCCGTCGTCCTCCGCCTCGCGGTAGAGGGCGGCGAACACCGGGTCCAGACCCTCCGGGGCGCGCCGCACGAGGACATCGGCCAGCTCGGCGATCACGATCCGCTGGCGGGCCCGGAGCTGGGCCTGCTCGTCGCGCTGCATCACGAAGCGGACGGCGACGGCCTTGAGCACCGCGCACTCCAGCCGGACGTCCCGCGGCACCACCAGCTCGGCCCCGTAGCGGGTGAGCCGGCCGGGGCCGTAGCGGGCCCGGGTGGCCTGCTCGGCGGCCAGGCAGAACCGGCCGATCAACTGGCTGGTGAGGTCCTTCAGACCGGCCCTGGCGCGGGCCGAGCCGTCGTAGGCGCTGGGCCACCACTCCTGGCCGAGCAGCCGGTCCAGCGCGGCGGCCAGTTCCTCGGGTTCGGCGTCGGGGGCGTAGCGCTCGGCCACCTTGAACAGTTCGGCGCGCTCGCCCGGGGCGCGCAGCACGGCCGGCTCGATGTGGCCGGCCTGGAGACCGTCCTCCACGTCGTGGGTGGAGTAGGCGACATCGTCGGACCAGTCCATCACGGTGGCCTCGAAGCACTTGCGCCCGGCCGGGGAGCCGGCCCGCAGCCAGCGGAACACCGGCAGGTCGTCGGCGTAGACGCCGTACTTGGAGGAGGCCGGGTCGACCGGGTGCGCGCCGTACGTCCAGGGGTACTTGGTGGCGGCGTCCAGCGCGGCGCGGGTCAGGTTGAGGCCCACGCTGCGACCGGGCCAGGGGGCGAGCCGGGCGGGCCGCTCCTCCTGCGGGGCGAAGCGCTTGGGCTCCAGGCGGGTGAGGATGCGCAGCGACTGCGCGTTGCCCTCGAAGCCGCCGCAGGACTCGGCGGCCTGGTCGAGGGCCTCCTCGCCGGTGTGTCCGAACGGCGGGTGGCCGATGTCGTGGGCCAGGCAGGCGGTCTCGACGAGGTCCGGGTCGCAGCCGAGGGCGGCACCCAATTCCCGCCCGACCTGGGCGCATTCGAGCGAGTGGGTCAGCCGCGTCCGGGGGAAGTCGCTGCGCATCGGGGCGACCACCTGGGTGGTGCCGGCCAGCCGGCGCAGGGCGGCGGAGTGCAGCACGCGGGCGCGGTCGCGCTGGAACGCCGTCCGGCCGGGGCGCTTGTCCGGCTCGGGCACCCAGCGGGCCTCGGCGGCGTGGTCGTACGGGATCGGGGCGGCGGTGAGGCGGTGCGCGGTGTCGTCCATATGTCAATCACCGTACGCCGCGGCTCGGACAGCCGGGGTGAGCCGCGCGCGAAGGGGCGCGGGCCGGGGCGTGAACCTTGGCCGCCCGCCCGGGGGCGGCGGGCAGCCCCGCCCCGGCCCTGCGGGGCCGGTCCGGCCGGGCCCCCGGATCAGCCCCGGACGGCCTTCAACACCGCTGCGGCCACGCCCTCCTGGCCCCTGGCGTTGGGGTGGATCGCCGCCAGCCCGGGGGCCGGGAAGGGCGGTTCCACCCAGCGCACCGCCTCACCGGCGCACATGTCGTGGCCGGCCGAGGACGCGGCCGCGTCCACGAACACCGCGCCGGCCGTCTCCGCGCGGCGCTTGAGCATCGCGTTCAACTGCTGTTCCTTCTCGGCCAGGAAGCCCAGGTCGCCCTCGGAGACCGTCCGGCCGAGCACCGGTACGCAGCTCGCCGGATCGGCCGGCAGCAGCCCCGGGTAGCCGACCACGTAGACACGGGCCTGCGGGGACCGGCGCTTGACCTCCCGCAGCACCTGGCCCAGCCGTTCGCCGGCCGCGTCCACCTTGCGCTGCACCTGGTCGGCGGCGCCGCCGGCGGAGGCGTAGTGCTCCCGGCACGGCGCCGCGGCCCGCTCCGAGCCGATCAGGCTCTTCACGGCGTCCGCCAGGTTCTCCTTGGCGCACTCGCCGACGACCTCCATGAACCCGGCGTCGTTGCCGCCGATCCCGACCGTGACCAGGCGGGTGGCCGGGGAGAGCGCGTCCAGCTGCGGCGGATTGGCCCCGCCGGCGTCGGTCTGCTGGGAGCCGGTGAGGTCCCCGGTGCGGGCACCGCTGCAGCTGACGTCCGTGAACCGGCCGTCCGCCAGCCCGAGCGCCTTCGCCACCAGGGACGGGTAGTTGACGGCCGAGCGGGCGCAGCCCCTCGGCTCGCCGACCTGCGGGGAGATCTTCAGGCCCGCCGTGTAGGAGTCCCCGAGGGCGACGTACGGGCCGGCGGGCGTCGGGGTCGGGGTGGGCGTCGGGGTGGCCCGCACCGGGCGGGGGCCCTCCGGTGACCCGGCGGGGGCGGCGGTGGAGCCGCCGGCGGAACTGCACGCGGCCAGCAGCAGGGCGCTGAGCCCGGCGACGAGCACCGCGGTCGGACGTGTGGACATGGGCATGGAATCCCCCCGGGGGCCGGAGCCGGCGGCGTTTCTCTCTGACAACGGCCCGTCCCCCGGGCACCGCACCGGCAACGAACGACGGCCCCCGATCGCTCCCGGGCCGGGCGGGCCGTTCCCGGCGCGGACGTCGGGGCGACTCGGGGCCGACCGGCCCGGCTCGCGGCCGGGGGCGACCGGGGCGCGCGGACTACTCGGGGCCGCGCTCGTGCTCGGCCAGGAACTGCTCGAAGCGCCGGCCCAGCTCGTCCGCCGACGGCAGGTCGACCGGCTCGGCCAGCAGGCTCTCCCGGCCCTCCGCGCCCGCGACGGCGTCGTACTGGCCCTCCATGCCGCGGATCGCCGAGCGCAACTCGCCGTCCCCGTGGGTCAGCTGCTCCTCGATGTCGGCGTACACCTCGCCCACCCGCTCGCGCAACGTGGTGCCCGGCAGCACCAGACCGGTGGCCGACTGGACGGCCTCCAGGATGAGCACCGCGGCCGCCGGGTAGGCCGAGCGCGCCACGTAGTGCGGCACGTGCACGGCGAAGCCCAGCACGTCGTGGCCGGCCTCGGCGAGCCGGTACTCCAGCAGCGCCTGGGCGCTGCCCGGCACCTGGGCCTGCTCGAACCACTGCGGGTAGCCGGGGGCGAGGTCCAGCCGGTTGCCGTGCGGGGTCAGGCCGACCGGGCGGGTGTGCGGCACGCCCATCGGGATGCCGTGGAAGTCCAGCGTCAGCCGGACCTCGAAGCGCTCGGCCAGCAGGCGCACGGCGGCGGCGAAGCGCTCCCACTCGACGTCCGGCTCGGGGCCGGTGAGCAGCAGGAAGGGCGAGCCGGCCGCGTCGTGGACGAGCCGGAGGAGGATCTCCGGCGGCTCGTAGGAGGCCCAGTGCTCCCGGTCGAAGAGCATCGCGGGGCGGCGGGCCCGGTAGTCCACCAGGCGGTCGTGGTCGAAGCGGGCCACCACCTGCGGCGTGCCCTCCTCCAGCAGGTGGGCCACCACCTGGCCGCCGGCCTCGCCGGCGTCCATGAAGCCCTCGAAGTGGTGGAGCAGCACCAGGCCCGCACCGGTGTCGGCCAACGCGGCCTTCGCCGCCGCCACGGCGGCCACGCCCCGCTGATCCAGCTCGTACAGCTCCTGGGGATCACGCACCGCGCACCCAACCCCGTTCTCTACTCGTCGACTCGTACCGGCCACTCGTCGTCTGCAGCGTGCCGGGCGCCGCCGGAATTCCCGCCGCGCGCGACCGTCGCCCGGCCGCTTCCCCCGGCCAACGCCCGGCGACCCGCCCGGGTGCCCCCGGAGCCCCGCCGCGGCGCCCTCCGAACCATGATCGCACCCGACGGGAAACCCGCTGGTCACGGGCGCCCGAAGCCACGCCCGGGCGCCCGTCCGGGGGGCCCGCGCGCCCATTCGTGTGCGGTGAGGTGACGCACCGCCTTCTGGCGGGTATCGTCCTCTCGCTGCCTCGCATCGTCGCGTCGTCGTCACGTCGTCCGTAACGCCGTCGATCACGTCCCGGCCCGGTGCTCGGCCAGCCACCCACGACGCATCTTGCCTTCATCTGGCCGCCTGCTTCCCTTCGCGCTCCCGTTTCCTCCTCGGCCATCTCGCGGACGCACACTGTCCCCTCGCTCATCCCGCCGGACCGGTCCGTCGACCCGTGTCCGCTCCGGCACCGCGCTGCCCGCCTCCGGGCCGCCGCCCCCCACCCCGCTCGACCGGCCTCCGGCGTGCACGGGCACGGGCGGTCCGACTCCGGGGTCGGGGCGAACGTCCACGCAGCCCGAGCCGCACCCCGGCGCGGGACGCGCCCTCCGACCGATGAAGGACCGAAGGTTCCGTGCCAGTACCTGTCATCCTCACCGGCCGCACTGTGCGGCTGGAGCCCCTTGCCGCGCACCATGCCGAGGCCATCGCCGAGGCCGGCGCCGAGGACCGTACGACCTACGCCTTCACCCCCGTCCCGCACGGCCTGGAAGCGGCCCGCGAGTACATCGCGCGCGCCCTCGCCGACCGGGCCGCGGGCCGGGCGCTGCCGTTCGCGACGGTGAGCCTCGCGGACGGCCGGGTGGTCGGCTCCACCCGGTTCCTCGAACTCGACTACTGGCAGGGCCCGGTCGTCTGGCCGCCGGTTCCCGGCGTGCCGTTCGGCGATCCGGCCACGGCCGTCCCGGACGCCGCCGAGATCGGCAACACCTGGCTCTCCCCCCGGGCCCAGGGCAGCGGCATCAACACCGAGGCGAAGCTGCTGATGCTGCGCCACGCCTTCGAGGAGTGGGGGGTGCAGCGGATCTCGATGCGCGCCGACGCCCGCAACCTGCGCTCCCGGGCCGCGATCGAGCGGCTCGGCGCGACCTCGGAAGGCGTGCGCCGGGCCCACTCGCGCGGGCTGGACGGGGTGGTGCGCTCCACCGCGTTCTACTCGATCCTCGACTCCGAATGGCCCGCCGTGCGGGACATCATCGAGCTGCGGATCGCCGCCGCCACCTCGCCGAGCGCCCCCGAGCGGGCGATCAACCAGGAGTGCCTTAGACACGGCGGCGGCGCGGGGCAGCTGATCACGGCCTGAGCGGCGGTTCGCCGGTGGCGGCCCCCCTCAGCAGGCGGGTGAGGACGTCGAGGTCGCGACCGGGGCCCGGCGCGGCCGGCCACCGGTCGTGGCTCGCCTCGACGACCGCGGACACCGGGCGCCAGCCGCCGCGCACCCGGCCGACCACGACCTCGAAGACGACGTGCCCCTCCGGACGGCAGAACCGCAGGACACCCTCCCGGGTGTGGACGCGCCACCGCCGGTCCAACGCGTCCGGCGCCGCCCCGGTCCGGATCCGCTGCCACTGCTCCTCGGTCCACACCACGTCCGGCACGGGGTGGGGGCGCGGGATCCGCGTCGGCGGGGTGCCCCGGTCGCCGGGGACGCTGCCGGGCTCCGGGAACGCCCAGGTCGGCAGCGGCTCGCGGGCGGCCAGCCAGCCGGCCGGGATGCCGGCCGTCCCGGTGTGCGCGGCGACCACGCCGCCGGTGACGGCGGCGACGGTGTCCATGTCCCCGCCGGCGCCGATCGCCTCCCGGACCGCCGCCGGGTAGTCCGTCAGCCCGCGGGCGGCGCACCAGAGGGCGTAGGGGACGGTGTCGGCGGCGCTGGTCCGGCTGCCGTTGCCGAGCACCCGGGCGGCGACCCGGAGGTCCGGCTCGGCCAGCAGCGCGATCGCCTCGGTCAGACCGTCGTGGACGGCGCCGGCCGGCGTGTGGTGGCGGACCTCCGTCAGGAAGCCCTCCGGCGTCATGGCCTCGGTCCGGGCCCGCACCGCGTAGGCGGCGGCCACCGCGACGGCGACCGCGCCGTCGACGGCCTGCGGGTGGGTGTGGGTGATCAGCGCCGTCTCGGCGGCCGGCCGGATCACCTCCGCCGGATCGGCCGCGTACAGCGCCCCCAGCGGGGCGATCCGCATCGCGGCGCCGTTGCCGTAGGAGCCCTGGCCGTCGAACAGCTCGGCGGCCAGCGCCCTGGCGTCGCCGCCCTCGCGGACCAGGCGCAGCAGGCGGTTGGCGGCGGGGCCGTAGCCGCGGTCGAAGTCGTGCCGGCGGGCGAAGGCGTGGGTGAGGTCGAAGGTGTCGATCGTGCCGCGCTCCACCCGCGCCGCGTACACCGAGCAGGCCATCTCGGTGTCGTCGGTCCACGGCCAGGGGCCGGGCGGGACGGTACGGGCCGCGAAGTGGGTCGCGGCGGTGTCGGGGACGAAGTACTGGGCGCCGAGGGCGTCGCCCACGGAGAGGCCGTTGAGGGCGTCGAGCGCCGGGCCGGTGTGAGGGGTCGTCATCGTGGCCAAGCTCACCCCGCCGGCCGACGGCGCGTCAACACCGTTCTCGGGAGGCTCCCCCGACGGGCGATGTTCCGCATACCCCCGACCCGGTCGGGAAGCACCCCGGCATGACCCGTACGGAGCTCCTCGACCCCCTGCTGCTGCTCGGCGCCGACCAGCAGCACATCGTCACCCGGGCGCAGCTGCGCCGGCTCGGGGTGCCGTCCGGCACCATCGCGCACCGGCTTCGACCGGGCGGGCCGTGGCAGCGGGTGCTGCCGCGGGTGATCCAGCTGCAGAGCGGTCGGCTGACCCCGCACCAACGGCTGCGCGCGGCGCTCGCGTACGCGGCTCCGAAGGGACGGTCGGCGCGGCCCGGCGAGGTGCTGCTGACCGGGGAGGCCGTGCTGGCCGCGGCCGGGCTGCCGTCCGCCGGGCACCCGGCCGATCTGGTGGGCGTCGACGTACTGGTCCCGGGCCCGCGCCGGGTCGCGGACCGCGACTTCGTCCGGATCCACCGGGCCCTCGGGGCGATGCCGGGCGGGTTCGAACGGGACGACGGACTGTGAAGCACGACGGTCGCGCGGGCCCTGGCCGACCTGGCGTCGCGGGAGACCGGGCAGCGGCGGTTCCGCGCGCTCTGCGCGGAGGCTGTCCAGCGGCGGCACTGCGATCTGGGCGAGTTGCTGAACCAGTTGCTCGCCCGTCCGGGGGCGTCGGCCCTGCCGTGGGTCGCCCAGGTGGTGGAGGAACTCGCGGCCGGGGTCCGTTCGGTCGTCGAGGGCGAGGCCCGCGAGCTGCTCCGGGCGGCCGGTCTGCCGGAGCCGCTCTGGAACCCGGTGCTGTTCCTGGACGGACACTTCCTCGCCGTCCCGGACGCCTACTGGCCGCGGGCCCGCGTGGCGCTGGAGATCGACTCACGGGCCTGGCACCTGCGCCCCGCCGACCACGAGCGGAGTCTGGCCCGGGCCAACCGCCTCACCGCCGCCGGCCTGCCGGTCGTCCGCGCCACGCCGGTCCAGCTGCGGCGGGACCCGGACCCGGTGCTGCGGGAGCTGCGCGCGCTGCTCGCCACCGGCCCGCACGGCCCGCACGCGCGGATCGGCTGGCGGCCGGCCCGGTAGGGCGGGCGCGGGCCGCGGGGCGGGTGGGAGCGGAGGCCGGGTACCACGTGCGCACCGCGCGCGGACGTGCGGGCCGGGCGCTGGCTCAGGCCCGGTCCTGCGCGGCGCCGGCGGCCTCGGCCGCGGCCACCAGCCGCTGGAGTTCGCCGAGATGGGCGGCCAGCGCCTTGCGGCCGGCCTTGGTGGCGCCGAGCCAGGTCCGCGGGCGCTTGCCGACGTACCCCTTCTTCACCGCCAGGTATCCGGCCTCCTCCAGGGCGGCCGCCGCCTTGCTGAGCGCCGAGTCGGATACCTCGCAGTGATCACGGACGGTGGCGAACTCGGCCTCGGCGCAGGCACTCAGGAAGGCCAGCACGGTCAGCCTGGTCGGGTGCTGGAGCAGCGGATCGAGTGCGGCCGGCATCAGTGGACCACCGGCGTCCGGCGGATCCACGCGTTGAGCCGGCCGGTGGCCGCCCAGAACGCCGCCCCGGCCGCCACTCCGGCCGCCGCTCCCGTCCACCGCGCGCCGCCGCCCGCCAGCCAGGCGAGCAGCATCCCGGCCAGCCCCGCCGCGATCACTCCGAGGACGGCCAGCAGGACCGGGCGGGTCAGGCCGGGCGCCATCCGGTGCACGATGCCGCCCTCGTTCATCGCGATCCGGGCCAGGGCGCCGGTCAGAGCGGCGAAGACCACTCCGAACAGCGCGCTCAGCCAGCTCAGCCCGGCCCCGACGGCCTGTCCGACCCCGGTGCCGTAGACCGCGAAGGCCACCGCGAAGGCCGGGCCGTACCAGCCGGGCAGGCGGCCCGGGGCCTGGGCGGCGGCCCTGGCCCGGGCGGCCAGGCGCAGCGCCTCGGCAGCGGGCAGGTCGGCGGGTTCGGCGGTGCTCATGGAATCCCCCTGGGTGGCCGGGTGCCCGCAGGCACCGGGCGTCGTCGGTACTTCCACTATGGCATCTACTTTCCAGACTGGAAAGTACTTTCCATGGTGGCGTTCCGCCCCGGAGGAGTCAGCAGCGCGCGTCGATCTCCTGGAAGGAGCCGTAGTGGTCGGCCGTCCAGTACTGCTCTCCGATAACGCCGGTGACGACCCGTCGGGCGCCGCGGTCACCGGATCCCGGGGTCACCACGGTGTACTCGTGGTAGTAGCCGGAGGCCTTGCGCGGGAGGCGGTTCTCCCGGTTCTCGAAGACGATGCCGTCCGAGCGGTACGGGTAGGGGCCGCCCTTGGCGATCAGGCCGAGGGTGTCGAGGGCCTGGGTGGGCAGCTTGGTGCGGCAGACGTCGGCCAGCGCGGGATCGGTCGGCACCCAGCCGCCGGCCGGGGCCGGGGTGGTGCCGGCGGGCGGGGACGGCCTGGGGGCGGAGGGTTTGGGACCCGTGGCGGAGGCGACGGAGGAGGGGGCCGAGGTGGCGGCGGCCTTCGGACGGTCCGACCCGTCGTCCGAGAGGAGGTAGCCGACGACCGCGGCGAGCACGCAGATCAGGACGGCCACCAGGGCGGACAGGCGGTTCTTGCTGGTCATGCGCTCCAGCTTGGCAGCCGGCCGGGCCAGGGCCGGCCAGCCACACACGTGGCCGCGGCCACACCCGGGGCGGCCCCTCGGGGCAGCCGGGCGGGCAGACCCGCGGGCGGACGGGCGACCGGGCGGGCAGACCTGCGGACGGGCAGACGGGCAGACGGGCAGACCGGCAGAGAAATGCGACCGGGGTGGGAACGGACGCCGTTGTCCGTTACCACCCCCGGGGCGCGAAGGAAGCCGGGGGTGCAGCGCCGCGGGACGGTG
>NZ_JBHYYB010000001.1:221595-243583 GCF_042752535.1 Kitasatospora sp. NPDC059327
GGCGCCGGGCCCCCCGCCCAGCCGGTCAGCCGGCACTAAATCTCCCCCGGGGTGGCCACCCCCCGCTTGTGCCGGACCCACCCCCGGTCGCGCTACGTACGCCGGTTCTCCTGCGCCGAGCTCCGGTGTACGCCCTCCCCGGTGGGAGGGGGTGCGGTCAGCGACCGAACCGCGCCGACGGTGCCCCGGCCGATGCCTGGCCGGGGCGCCGCGCTCAGCGCGAGTCGCTGCCCGCCGTCTCGATGGCGGCGCGGCCTGCCTCCAGGCGCGCCACCGGGATCCGGAAGGGGGAGCAGGAGACGTAGTCCAGCCCCACCTCGTGGAAGAAGTGCACCGACTCCGGGTCGCCGCCGTGCTCGCCGCAGACGCCGAGCTTGAGGTCGGGGCGGGTGGCCCGGCCGGCCTCGACGGCGTGCTTGACCAGCGCGCCGACGCCGTCACGGTCGATGGTCTCGAACGGCGAGACCCCGAAGATGCCCTTCTCCAGGTAGGCCGTGAAGAAGGAGGCCTCCACGTCGTCCCGGGAGAAGCCCCACACCGTCTGGGTGAGGTCGTTGGTGCCGAAGGAGAAGAACTCGGCGGCCTCGGCGATCTGGCCGGCCGTCACGGCGGCGCGCGGCAGCTCGATCATGGTGCCGAGCTTGATGTCCAGGTGGACGCCGGTGGACTGGGCGACCTCGGCGAGCACCCGCTCGCACTCGTCGCGGACCAGCTCCAGCTCCTGGACGGTGCCGACCAGCGGGATCATCACCTCGGGGCGGGGGTCCCCGCCGGCCAGCTTGCGCTCGGCGGCGGCCTCGGCGATGGCGCGCACCTGCATGCCGAACAGGCCGGGGATGACCAGGCCGAGGCGGACGCCGCGCAGGCCGAGCATCGGGTTCTGCTCGTGCAGCTTGTGCACCGCCTGCAGCAGCCGCAGGTCGTTCTCGTTCGGGTCCTTGCGGGCCTCGGCGAGGGCGACGCGCACCGACAGCTCGGTGATGTCCGGCAGGAACTCGTGCAGCGGCGGGTCGAGCAGGCGGACGGTGACCGGCAGCCCGTCCATCGCCTGGAAGAGCTCCAGGAAGTCGCCCTTCTGCAGCGGCAGCAGGGTCGAGAGCGCGGTCTCGCGGTCCTTGTCGTTGTCCGCCAGGATCAGGTGCTCGACCTCCTTGCGGCGCTCCTCGCCGAGGAACATGTGCTCGGTGCGGCACAGGCCGATGCCCTGCGCGCCGTAGCGGCGGGCGCGGCCGCCGTCCTCGGAGTTGTCGGCGTTGGCCCGCACGGCCAGCCGGCGGCGGACGTCGGCGTGCGACATCAGCCGGTGCACGGCCTGGACCAGACCGCCCTGGACATCGGCGCCGGCGTGCAGGGTGCCCTCGAAGTACTCGACCACCGGGGACGGGAGGACGGGTACCTCACCCAGGTAGACCTTGCCGGTGGCACCGTCGATGGAGACGATGTCACCCTCCTCCAGCACCAGGCCGTCGGAGGTGGTCATCCGGCGGCGCTTGGTGTCGACCTCCAGGTCCTCGGCACCGCAGACACAGGTCTTGCCCATGCCGCGGGCGACCACGGCGGCGTGCGAGGTCTTGCCGCCGCGCGAGGTCAGGATGCCCTCGGCGGCGATCATGCCGTCCAGGTCGTCCGGGTTGGTCTCGCGGCGGACCAGGATGACCCTCTCGCCGGAGCGGGACCACTTGACGGCGGTGTAGGAGTCGAAGACCACCTTGCCGATCGCGGCGCCGGGCGAGGCCGCCAGGCCCCAGGCGATCTGCTTGGACTCGGCGTTCGGCGCGAAGCGCGGGAACATCAGCTGCGAGAGCTGGCCGCCGGTGACCCGCATCAGGGCCTCGTCCAGGTCGATCAGGCCCTGGTCGACCAGCTGGACGGCGATCCGGAAAGCCGCGGCGGCGGTGCGCTTGCCGACCCGCGTCTGGAGCATCCAGAGCTTGCCGCGCTCGATGGTGAACTCGATGTCGCAGAGGTCGAGGTAGTGGTTCTCGAGCTTCTGCATGATCGCCATCAGCTCGTCGTACGACTTCTTGTCGAGCTGCTCCAGGTCGGCGAGCGGCAGGGTGTTGCGGATGCCGGCGACGACGTCCTCGCCCTGGGCGTTGGAGAGGTAGTCGCCGTAGACGCCGACGGCGCCCGTGGAGGGGTCACGGGTGAAGGCGACACCGGTGCCGGAGTCCTCGCCGAGGTTGCCGAAGACCATGGAACAGACGTTGACCGCCGTCCCCAGGTCGTTCGGGATGCGCTCCTGGCGGCGGTAGAGCCGCGCCCGGTCGCCGTTCCAGGAGTGGAAGACGGCGTGGATGGCGAGGTCCATCTGCTCGCGCGGGTCCTGCGGGAAGGCCCGGCCGGTCTCGCGCTCGACGATGCCCTTGAACACCTCGACCAGTTCCTGGAGGTCGGAAGCGTCCAGGTCCAGGTCGTTGACGGTGCCCTTGGCGTGCTTGGCCTCGTCCAGGGCCTCCTCGAACAGCTCGCCGTCGACGCCCAGCACGGTCTTGCCGAACATCTGGACCAGGCGGCGGTAGGAGTCCCAGGCGAAGCGCGCGTTGCCGGACTGCGCGACCAGACCGACCACCGAGGCGTCGGAGAGGCCGATGTTCAGGACGGTGTCCATCATGCCGGGCATGGAGAACTTGGCCCCGGAGCGGACCGAGACCAGCAGCGGGTCGTCGGCCTGGCCGAGCTGCTTGCCCATCTCCTGCTCAAGGGCGTCCAGGTGGGCGCTGATCTCCTTGTGCAGCGAGGCGGGCTCACTGCCGGTCTCCAGGAAGACCTTGCAGGCCTCGGTGGTGATGGTGAACCCCGGAGGGACGGGGAGGCCCAGGTTGGTCATCTCGGCCAGGTTCGCGCCCTTGCCGCCAAGAAGATCCTTGAGGTCCTTGTTTCCTTCGGTGAAGGAGTAAACAAACTTCTGCTGGGACGGCACGGGTCGGTCTCCTCGCACACGGTTGCCCTGACGCCGGAGAACATACCCATTTCGAAGGCGCTTCCGCGCCGCCAATAGGCCGTACGAGGCCGGTACCCGGTGGTAACCCGACAGATCGAATGCACATAAAGGCGTTCACCTCTGTTGGTGAAATCGTCCGGATGACGCGAGCTAGTGTTCAACTCTTGAACGTAAGGAAACCGGAAGATCACACGAAGGGGACGCACGGTAGCGGTCGGCGGTCCAGCGTGTTGCCCCGGCTTGATTTCCTGCACCCCGAGCACCCGATCCCGCGCCGCCCCCCTTCGGGAAGCGATTCCCCGCCGACCTGTCCATTTCGTCCTCCGAAGGGCCATCGGGCGCCACGGTATGTGGCAAGCGTCACGGACGCATCTCGCCCGTCGAACGTAGTCCCCCTCCGCCGATCGTCGCACTGCGTCCAGATTCGTGCTCGTTCCGTGATGTCGGCGCGCCAAAAAGGAGCCCTCTTGTCCAGATAGGACAAGAGGGCTGGGACGCCTTGGCGAGAGGGCATCGAGAGCCATTTCCGCCAATGCGTATAGATCAACCGCCAGAGGTGTCCGATTCGGCGTCCGCACTGGGCAGGGCGCAGTCATACGGATCGTCCAACCAGCCTTCCGGCAGAACCACCCGGTTGTTGCCGCTGGTGCGCCCGCGCGGGCCGTCCGCACCGGCCGGCCAGAGCTGGGACTGCTCCACCATGGACAGGGTTTCGGCCAACTCGGCGAGCGAGGAGGAGTTGGCCAGCCTCACCCGCAGTTCGGAGCCGACCGAGAAGCCCTTGGTGTACCAGGCGACGTGCTTGCGGAAGTCGATCACGCCGCGGGTCTCGTCCCCGATCCACTCCCCGAGCAGCTGCGCGTGGCGCACCATCGCCCGGGCCACGTCCGCGAAGCTCGGGCGGGCGTAGTCGACCTCGCCCTCGAAGATCGCGACCAGGTCCTTGAACAGCCACGGCCGGCCGAGGCAGCCACGGCCGACCACCACGCCGTCGCACCCGGTCTCGCGCATCATCCGCACCGCGTCGTCCGCCGACCAGATGTCCCCGTTGCCGAGCACCGGGATGTGCGCCGGCACCGACTCGCGCAGCCGGGCGATCGCCGACCAGTCCGCCGTGCCCCCGTAGTGCTGGGCCGCGGTGCGCCCGTGCAGCGCGATGGCGGCCACGCCCTCCTCGGCACCGATCCGGCCCGCGTCGAGGTAGGTGAGGTGGTCGTCGTCGATGCCCTTGCGCATCTTCATGGTGACCGGGAGGTCCCCCGCGTTGGCCACCGCCTCGCGCAGCAGCTCACGCAGCAGGTTGCGCTTGTACGGCAGCGCCGAGCCGCCGCCCTTGCGGGTCACCTTGGGGACGGGGCAGCCGAAGTTGAGGTCGATGTGGTCGGCCAGGCCCTCGTCGGCGATCATCCGGGCGGCCTTGCCGACGGTCACCGGGTCCACCCCGTACAGCTGGATCGAGCGCGGCTTCTCGCTCGCGTCGAACCTGATCAGCTGCATGGTCTTGGCGTTGCGCTCGACCAGGGCCCGGGTGGTGATCATCTCGCTCACGTACAGGCCCTTGCCGCCGCTCTGCTCGCGGCAGAGGGTGCGGAAGGGCGCGTTGGTGATGCCGGCCATCGGCGCCAGCACGACGGGCGGCCACACCCGCATCGGGCCGATCGTCAGCGGCGCGAACTCGGAGGTGGTCGCGGTCGCGGCGGTGGGCGCGGCGGTGGGCACGGTGGCGGCCGCCGTGGCGGACGCGGTGGTGTCGAGCGTGGCTGTCATGCGCGGCTGACCTCGGGGACGGGGGTTCGGGACTCTTCATTGTCCCCCACCGCGCGCCGGGGCCGGTCGGCGTCGCTCCTCGGGAGCTCCGCCCGGCCCCTCCGGCACCCGCGCGTCCGCCCCCGCCGGGGCCCGCGCCCCCGGTCAGCCCGCCGGGACACCGATCCACACCGAACCCGAGGTGGTCACCACCCGGACGGTGTCGGGGCTGGTGGAGTCGGCCAGCTCCGGATCGATGTGGCGCTCGCCGCCGATGCCCCCGTTGTGGTCGAAGGCGTACCGGGAACCCTTCGGCAGGCCGACCGACACCGAGCCGGAGGTCGCGCCGACGTCCACCAGGCGCGGCGGCCGCACGAAGCCCAGGTCGATCGCCCCGGAGTAGGCCCTCGCCTCCACCTGTGCGGAGCTGAGGCCGTCGGCCTTCAGCTCCCCGGAGGTGGTGCGCGCGTACACCTGCCCGGAGAGCCGGGTCAGCCGGATCGCGCCCGAGGTCGCGGCGAGCCGGACGTCCCCGGTCAGGTCCCGGACCGCCAGGCTGCCGGACGTGCCCCCGCCGGACACCGAGGCCGCCGCCGGCACCTCCAGATCGATCGAGGCGCCGCAGCCGACGTCCACCGCCGGCAGCAGCTGGTTGCAGCGCATCCGGACGGTGAGCACGTCCCCTTCGAAGACCGCCGAGACCGTGGGCTTGCGGACCGTCCAGTCCAGGTACTGCCGCACCGTGACCTGCCCCGGCGCGCCCGGCTTGATCCGGACCTCCGCCGTCCCGGTGTCCAGCTCCACCCTGGTCACCGGGACCGGGTAGGAGTGCTCGGACACCGCCTGCTGGTGGACCACCATCGCCCAGGTCTGCACGGCGCCGAACAGCACCACGAAGGCCAGCCCGAGCGTCCCGGTGACCTGCCAGCCACGACGTCCCCACACGGCTACCCGACCTCCAGGAACCGCAGCACCGCCAGCACCCGGCGGTGGCTGTTGTCGGCCGGCGGCAGATCGAGCTTGGTGAAGATCGAGTTGATGTGCTTCGCCACGGCGCTGTCACTGACCACCAGGGCGGCGGCGATCGCCGCGTTGGAACGGCCCTCCGCCATCAGCCCGAGCACGTCCCGCTCGCGCGGGGTCAGCTTCTCCAGCGGATCCCGGTGCCGGCGGACCAGCAGCTGGGCGACCACCTCGGGGTCGAGCGCGGTGCCGCCCTCGGCCACCCGCTGGAGGGCGTCCACGAACTCGTCCACGTTGGCCACCCGCTGCTTGAGCAGATAGCCCACCCCGCTGGTGTTGGTGGCCAGCAGATCGGCCGCGTACCGCTCCTCGACGTACTGGGAGAGCAGCAGCACCGCGACCTCCGGCCACTGCCGGCGGATCATCAGCGCGGCCCGGACACCCTCGTCGGTGTAGTCGGGGGGCATCCGGACGTCCGCCACCACCACCGCCGGGCGGTGCTCCTCCACCGCCGCGAGCAGCTGCTCGGCGTCCCCGACCGCGGCGGCCACCTCGAAGCCCACCGCCTCCAGGACCTTGACCAGCCCGACCCTGAGCAGGACCGAGTCCTCGGCGATCACAGCACGCACGGCAACTCCACGGTGATGGTGGTGGGCCCCCCGAGGGGGCTGAGAACGGACAACGTGCCGTCGACCGAGGCGGCGCGCTTGCGCAGCCCCGTCAGGCCGGTGCCGCGCGCGGCGTCCGCGCCGCCGACACCGTCGTCGCTGACGACGAGCCGCAGCCGGCCGCCGGCCGTCCGCACCGACAGGTCGACCCGGGAGGCACGGGCGTGCTTCGCGACGTTGGTCAACGCCTCGGAGACGGTGAAGTAGGCGACCGCCTCGACGGTCGGGACGACCGGCTCGGTCAGCTCGACGTCGACGCGCACCGGCAGCGGCGAGCGGGCGGCTATGCCGGACAGCGCCGCGTCCAGGCCGCGGTCCTCCAGGACGGCGGGGTGCAGGCCGCGGACGAGGTCCCGCAGTTCGTCGATGGCGGCCTGGGCCTCCTCGTGCGCGTCCACGATCACCTGCATGACCTCGGGCGGGGCGTCCTTGAAGGTGCGCCGGGCCAGGCCCAGGTTCATCGCCAGCGACGTGAGCCGCTGCTGGGCACCGTCGTGCAGGTCGCGCTCGATCCGGCGGCGCTCGGCGTCGACGACGTCGACCAGGCCGGCCCGGCTCTCGGCGATCTCCTCGACCCGGCGTTCCAGCGTCTCCGCCCGGCCCGGACCGAGCAGCCGCACGGCCGCCCACTCCTCCAGCCGGGCCAGCAGGGCCGTCCCCCAGGGCAGGACCAGGAGCAGTACGGCGCCGGCCGCGGTGACCGGGGCGTCCAGCGTGACCAGCGACTCGCGCACCGGGTTCGACGGCGGCATCAGCCAGGCCCAGCCGTAGACGGTGGCCATCACCAGGCCCGCGCCCCAGGCGTACAGCAGCCCGATCGCGGCGAGCGCCAGCAGCGGGCCCGCCAGCAGGTGGTAGCCGACCTGGCGCCAGCTCACCCCGGTGCGCAGCCCGGTCAGCAGGCCCGCGGGGGTGGCGGCCGGCCGGACCAGCGGCGGCACCTCGACCCCGCGCAGGGTGCGCAGCCGGCCGCGCTGGGCCGCCGTCAACAGGCGGAGGCAGAGCAGGCACAGGCCGATGACCGGCAGGAACAGCTTGGAGTAGGTGAGCGCCAGCCAGATCGGCGCGGCCAACGGGATGCCGGCGGCTATGAAGCGGGTGTCGCGCCAGACGGCGGCCGACCACGGCGGCCGCCCGACGCTCCTGGCGAGCGCACGGCGCAGCGGGGTGGAGGGCATGACGGACAGCGTAGGGCTCGAAGATCGACTGCCGCCATGAAGGGGGGTGGAGAGCTTGGGGTGTAGCTGGCTACACCCCGGTTCGGTGCGGTGCACTACCGACAGCGGGTGCCGTCCCACGGAAGTCTTGAGGACATGACGAGGACTCCATCGCACTCCGCCGCCCCGCCGCACGGGCGGCCCGCCCTCGGCGGCGAGAACGCCCCCGGTGCGGCGGCGCTGCCGCTCGGGCCGGTCCCGCTCGGGCCGGTCCCGGACGGGGCGGTCGGGTTGGTCGGGCCGTGGTCGCTGAAGGGTGTCCGGGCGTCCCGGGGCCGCGCGGCGCTGGAGGTGTACGAGTACGGCGAGTTGCTGGACGTCGTGGTCGCGGCCCGGCTCGCGCCGCGGGTGCTGCGCGGCGCCCGGCGCTCCCCCGCCCCGGACGCGCCGGGGTGCTACGGGCTGGCCTGGGGCCGGCTCCCGCAGGGCGGCCCGGCGCCCGTCGTGGGGTTCACCGCCGGGCGGCTGCGCCGGGCGGGGCGGCCGGCCAGGGTCGTCGAGATACCCGATGTCGTCACGGTGGCCGGGGAGTTCTGGCTCGCCTGGGCACGGGGCTCGTTCGACGGCGTCCTGGTCGAGCACCCGGCCGGCCCCGAGCGGCAGCCGCTGCGCCGGGTCCGTCGTGACGGTCGGAGCGCCCGGTGAGCACCGTCCTGCTGGCTGCCCGACCGGCCCCGCCCGCCCGGCCGGCCGCCCCCGCGCTGCCCGTCTGGGCCCCGCGGGTGCCCGCCCTGGCGGCGCTCGCCCTCCTGCCCTGGCTGGCCGTGCTGGCGGTCTGCCACGAGACCGCCTGGGTCGCCCTCGACCTCTGCGAACTGACCGCCCTGCTCCGGCTCGACGCGCTGCTGCGCCGCCGCAGCCCGGCCGCGCTCCGGCCCGCCTGGGTGGTGGCGCTGCTGCTCGCGGGCGACGCCCTGGCCGACATCGGCACCGCCGGCCCGGGCCTGCCGCTGCTCGCCGCCCTGGTGATGGCGGGCTGCGTCGAACTGCCGCTGGCCGCCCTCTGCCTGGCGCTCGGCCGGCGCGCCGCGGGCGCCCGCTGAGCGGTGCCCTCGCCAGGTCCCCGTCGGCCGCGCCCCCTCCGGCCGCGCCCCCGCAGCGACACCCCCTCAGCCGCGCCCGGCGACGGTCAGCCGGCACTGGCCGTCCTCCGGGCAGGAGCGCTCCAGGCGGCCCCGCGAGACGGTCTGGACCAGCCCGATCGTCCAGCACATCGGGCACCCGCGCAGGGCGAGCACGCCGACCGGGAGCAGCGACAGGGTCACCGGTCCGACGACCGGGAGGAGCGCGAACGCGCCGATCAGGGCGCCGAACCCCAACGCGCCGCGGGCCAGATGCCGGGGCACGGAGGCGCTCGCGAAGTCGGGCCGGTCAGCCGTCGCGCCGGTCCCCGGGTCAGCCATCGGTCTCTCCCGGAGTCGCCCCGGTCGTCGCCCGCAGCGCACCGCGGACCGTCGTACGAGCCCGGTGCAGCCGCGACTTCATCGCGGCGTCGCTCAGCCCCAACGCGTCGGCGACCAGCCGCCCGCTGAGGCCCTGGATGTCCCGCATGACCAGCACCCGACGCTGATCGGCCGGAAGCGCCGCGATCGCCGCGGCCACCCGCCCGGCCTCCAGCCGCCGCAGGACCTCGTCCTCCGCCGACAGCGCGATGTCCTCCCCCACCGGCGGGAAGTCGCGCCGCGACAGCCGCGCCCGGCGCAGACACTCGTTGCGCACGATCCGGAACATCCACGACGCCAGCGCGCCGGACGCCCGCAGCATCCCGATCTTGCGGTACAGGATGATCAGCGCTTCCTGCGCCGCGTCCTCGGCGTCCTGCGGCGTCGCGCACAACGACCGGGCGAACCGCCGCACGTGCGGGTGCGCGCCCGACACCAGCGCGGCGATCGAGTCGACGTCCCCGCGCTGCGCCGCGCCGACCAGGTGCTCCCCCGGCCAGGCCGCGGCCTCAGCCACGGCCCCGGCCCCGCTTCCTCAGCACGACGGCGCAGGTGCACAGGAGCACCACGGTGACGGCGACGGCGATACCCACGATCACAAGAACCTCCCGGTCCGGTCCGACCTGTTCGTCGGAGACATTCATAGGAGGCGCGCTCCCGGTCAAAGGATTCGGGCCGATCGCCGCCGGTTCCCACGACTCACCGGGGAGGCGGGGGCGAGGACGGCCGGCCCGCCCGGGCCGGGCCCGACGGCGGGGCCGGGCCCGACGGCCGGGTCGTGCGAGGTGACGGTGGAGCGGGGTGGCACCATCGCGGGATGGCACACATCGGACTGACCACCGTGCTCGTACGGGACTACGACGAGGCGATCTCCTTCTACGTGGACGCCGTCGGCTTCGAGCTGCGGGAGGACTCACCGCGCGAGGGCGGCGGACGCTGGGTGGTGGTGGCGCCGCGCGGATCCACCGAGACGGGGCTGCTGCTGGCACGCCCGTCGAAGCCGGAGCAGCTGGCGAGGATCGGGGACCAGACCGGCGGGCGGGTCGGGCTCTTCCTCAACACCGAGGACTTCGAGGGCGACCACCGCCGGATGACCGCCGCCGGGGTCCGCTTCCTGGAGGAGCCGCGGCACGAACCGTACGCGACGGTGGCGGTGTTCGAGGATCTTTACGGCAACCGCTGGGACCTGCTCCAGCTGCGCTGAGCCGGGCCCCCAGCCCCCCAGCCCCCCAGGGGAGGAGCTCCGAGCGGCGACCTCGGCCCGGCGGACCACCCCGGCCGGGCGGGCCGGCGCCTACAGGGCCACCCGCCCGTGCCGGTTCGCCGTCCCCCACCAGGGCGCGGGCGACGGCGAACCGTCCGCCGGCCCTGCGGTCGGGTACTCGAACCAGACCACCTTGCCCGCGCCCCGCCGGTGCCAGCCCCAGGTGCTCGCCAGGGCCTCCACCAGCAGCAGGCCGCGCCCGCCGGTGGCCTCCTCGTCCGGCTCCGCCCGCGTCAGCGACCCACCGGTGTCCGCGACCTCGACGCGCACCGACCCGCCGCACCACCGCACACCGACCGAGCACCGTCCGCCCGTGTGCTCCACCGCGTTGGCGATCACCTCACCGGCGCACAACTCGACCTCCCCCAGCGCCTCCTCCGACAGCGGCACGCCCCACTCCCGCAGGATCGCCAGGACCGACCGCCGTGCCCGCGGCACCGCGGCCGCGTCGGGCGGCACGTCCCACGCACGGGGCACCGGAAATCTCGCACTGCCGAGAGGACTGCTGGTCACCGGTCTGCTCCGTCCACCACGAGGGCCCGCGTCGGGTACGCCCGCCGGCAGGTCACGGGGACACGCGCCCGGCCACCCGTTGGGCTGACATCAAGTCAACGGGGGTACACAGGACGGGAGAACAGGTGATGCTGGTCCGGGGGTTGAATCGGTTGAACGAAGGAGACGGGGATCGTGATGGCGCAACGACCGCGTACGCCGAACACCGCGTTGGCCGCCCTCATGCGGGAGACCGCCTGGGGCAACGACCAGCTCGCCCGTGCGGTCAACCGGACCGGGAGCGAGGCGGGTCTGCGGCTGACCTACGACAAGTCGTCGGTCTCGCACTGGCTTTCCGGTGTCCAGCCGCGCGCCGAGGTCCGCGAGGTCGTGCGGGAGACCTTCGCGCGCCGACTCGGCCGGCCGGTCACCCCCGAGGAGACGGGCTTCGGGGCCTCCCCCGAGCCCCCCGGCGACCGGCGCGCCCCGGCCGACCTGATGTCGATCGGCCGCGCCGACATGGACCCGTCCCGCCGGAGCGTGCTCGCGGCCGGGCTGTACTCGGCCGCGCTGAGCCTGCCGGTGTTCGACGACAGCGCCGAGCGGATCAGCCGCACCGCGGCGGGCCCGACCGTGCGCGTCGGGCAGGGCGAGGTCGAGACCGTCCGGAACATGACCGACCGGATCGCCGGGATCCTCGACGAACTGGGGGCCGCGCACGCCCGCCCGATGGCCGCCGCGTTCCTGGTCAACTCGGTCGGCCCGTGGCTCCAGGCGTCCGGCACCACCGAGGTGAGGGCCGAC
The DNA here is from genome assembly GCF_042752535.1 of Kitasatospora sp. NPDC059327. Taxonomy (NCBI): domain Bacteria; kingdom Bacillati; phylum Actinomycetota; class Actinomycetes; order Kitasatosporales; family Streptomycetaceae; genus Kitasatospora; species Kitasatospora sp. NPDC059327. The sequence continues at coordinate 233,136 of NZ_JBHYYB010000001.1, forward strand.
CTCCTGTCGGCAGCCGCCGACCTCACCTACCTGACCGGGTGGATGGCCATGTACGAGACCGCCCACGGGCTCGGCCAGAAGTACTACGTCGAGGCCCTCAAGCTCGCCCGGGACGCCCAGGACCACGTGACCTACTGCCGGACGCTGCGCGGCATGGCCCTCCAGGCCGCCAGCCTCGGCCACGGTCCGAAGGCCCTGGAACTGGCGGACTCGGCCGCCGAGGCCGCGCCCGCGTCGGGCCCCCGGCTGCGCGCGTTCCTGGCCGGCCAGCAGGCCCACGGGGCGGCCATGGTGAAGGACCGGCGGCAGGCCTTCGCCCGGCTGAACGAGACGGAAACGGCTCTCGCCCTGGCCGACGGGCGCAACGACGCGGTCGGGGGCTACGACCAGGCCGCCTACCACTTCCACGTCTCCCACGTCCTGTACGAACTCGGCGACCTCCCAGGGGCGATCAAGGAACTCCAGCTCTCGAACCGGACCCGGCCCGGGAACGAGAAGCAGGGCCGGGCGCACGCCAACGGCCTGCTCGCGCGCCGCCAGATGGAGCTGGGTCACGTGGAGGCCGCCTGCGCGACGTGGCACACCTTCCTGGACGACTACGTCACGCTGAGCTCCGTCCGCGGCGACGAGCACTTCCGGGCGCTCTCCACCACCGTGGCAGCCGGCCCCGACACCCCCGTGGTTCGCCAACTCCGGCAGCGCACCCGCGAGGTGGCCCTCCGGAAGGCGGCGGCCTGACGGGCCCTGCCAGGCGCCTCGGGGCGCGGACCGCCGGGGGCGGATCACGCGGACGGTGCCGGGGAGTACCCACCGGGCGAGGCACCCGGCGGTCGACCGGCCGCGAAGCCGCCGGGGCTGACCACGGGTGCGGCGTCCGGCCCGGGGCGCCCACTCGCGGATCTCACCCGTCATCGGCCTCGGCGAATGCGACCGCAGGTAGTCCTCGAACGCTGCCGGATCCGGCCCGTACCTCCGCATCTCCGGATCCAGCGGAACGTTCTCCCGGCCGATGACACCGCCCGAGCCATGAGCCAGGGCGACCGCGGTGACGCAGCCCGCCGCCACCAGGACAGCTGTCAGCGCCAACAGGACCCTCCGCGCCCGCGCCATCGCGTGCCCCCTCCGCCGCGCGCCCACCCTCGACCTGGCAGGGAGCACGACCGCCGGGGCACGGCCACCGGCCGCGCGAGCCGGGGATGCCACCGGCCCGTCCTGTCGACGGAGCGGACGGAATCGAGGCCGTCCGGGCCCGAACGGCATTGCTCAGCGACCGAGTCGGCGCCCCTACCCGGCCGTCGCCGCACCACCCGGGCACAGCCCGCCGCCGTCCCTGCCGCCCCTGCCGCCCCGCAGGGCGGCGCGGGCGCGCGTGACGCCGGCGCGGATGTCGGCCGCCCCGGTGCCGAGCGCGACAGGCCGCCGCCCGAGGCCGGCGCAGGCACGGCAGATGCCCGGTTCGGGCACCGGGTCGTGGCACGTGGCGCACTCGGCCCAGCCGGCCGCCGGGACGGCGCCGGGCTCGGGCTCGGGCTCGGGTGGCAGCTTGCGTTCCAGGCGGCTGCGCAGCACGCCCAGCGGGGAGTGCAGGGGTGTCGGCAGACCGGGCAGCAGGGCACGGGCGAGGTCGTCGACCGTACTGCCGCGCTCCAACCACCGGGCGACGAGCGGCGCGAGCCGCAGCGCCTCGGCCTCGCCGAGGCGCAGTCGGGGCTCGGGGCGGATCGCCCGGCGGAGCGTGGCGACCGCCGCCCGCGTCACCTCGTCGACAGGCTCCGGGGGCCCGACAGGCTCGGGAGACTCGGGAGGAGGCGGGAGGGTGGGTGGTTTCTCCCGGTCCTTCACCGAAGGGACGACAGCGGCGGCGGCAGCCGCTCGACCGGAGCCCGGACGGGTGACATCCGGCCGCGTGTGCGGGCAGTCGTAGACGTGGGTCTCGCTGCGGAGCGTGCCGTCGGGCAGTCGGACGGTCTCGACCCGGTAGTAGCCGGCCTCCGTCAGCTCCTTCAGGGCCCGCCGGACGGTACCGCGCCCCTGCGGGCTGGTGTCGGCCATCTGGCGGCCGTCCTCGCGCCGCCCGTCGGGGCGGGAGAGCAGGTCGGCGAGCAGTCCTCGGGCGGTGTAGCTGAGCCGACGGTCCTGGAGCAGACCGTTGGGCAGCACGGTGAAATGGCGCGCGTGAGCGCTACGATGAATGCGCATCGGGAGTGTGTCGCTCCTGCTGTCGGGCCCCGGGGTGTTGGTAGCACCGCCGGGGTCAACCATGCCTCTGTGTGATGGTGTGATTCCGGAACGTAGCACACGCACCGTCCGGCGGGCGACGAGATCGACAGGCGCGCACCAACCGGTCAACTCCGGCCCCGCGCCAGGCAGAAGTGACCTCGGACGGTCCGCTTCGATCAAATCGTTGGCTGCCGCCGCCTTCTTTGCGTCAGAATGACGATATGAGCAGCGAGTACACCGGGAACCCCCTCGACACCCGCGACCGGGCCGCCCTGGTGGCGGCCGTCGCCTCCGGAGCCCGGCCGAAGTGGCTGATGTTCTGGGGCCACCGGCCGCAGCCCGACGGCTCGGTCGGCCAGGGCGCGCTGAGCCAGTGGTGGCCGTCCGCGTTCACCGTGGAGGGCGTGACGTACCCGACCGCCGAGCACTGGATGATGGCCGGCAAGGCCCGGATGTTCGGGGACGCGGCGATCGTCCCGCGCATCCTCGCCGCCCGCACCCCGGCCGAGGCGAAGAAGCTGGGGCGCCAGGTCCGGGGCTTCGACGAACCCACCTGGGCCACCGGGCGGTTCGAGCTGGTGGTGACGGGCAACGTCGCCAAGTTCGGGCAGGACGAGGCCCTGCTCGGCTACCTCCTCGGCACCCACCAGCGTGTCCTGGTCGAGGCCAGCCCGGTGGACCGGCTCTGGGGCATCGGCCTCGCCGCCGACGACGAGCGGGCGACCCGACCGGCCGACTGGCGCGGCGAGAACCTGCTCGGCTTCGCCCTGATGGAGGCCCGGACCCGGCTGGCGCGGTGAGCGCGATCGCCCCCGTCCTGGACGCCACGGTGGTGGCGTCGGCGGGCGCCGCCCTCGCCCTCACCCCGAGGGTGCTGCGCCGGGAGGCCCGGCCCGGACGCGGCGGAGCGCCCGGACCGGAGGCGCTGCTGGCGGTCGTCGCGGCGCTGATCCTCCTCAACCAACTCGCCTTCGCCGTTCACGTCCAGCGCGTGCACGGGGGCAGCACCGCGTTCATCGCGCGCTACCTGCCGCCCGGGTGGTTCGCGGTGCCGCGCGACAACCCGTTCGTCGACTGGGTCGCCGCGCACACCCCCGCGCCCGAGCTGCTCGCGCCGTCCGTGCTCCGCGTCCAGGCGTTCCTCGAACTGCCGCTCGTGCTGCTGACGTTCGTCGCGGTGCTGCGCCGCCTCGACCGGCAGTTGTACGCACGGGTGGCCCGCTCGCCGCTGATCACGCTCGCCGCCGCGTCGTACACCGTCGCGTTCTGCGCGGTGGAATGGGACCTGCGCAACCCGTACACGGTGGACGACCTCGTCATCCGGGCGGTGTCGGCGCTCGTCACACCGCCGCTGATCGGCTGGACGGCGCGGCGGGAGGCGGACACCACGTCGCGCTCCCCCGGGGCGGTCGTCTTCGCGCTCGACCTCTGGGCCTACGGCCACCTGATGCTGGTGCTCTACGACACCGCGCTGCTCTACAACCCGTCCCGGCTCGGCGACCGGCTGCCGGGCGCGATCACCGCGGTCGGCGTGCTCGGCCTGACCCGTCTCCTGCCGCGACCGCGGTGCGACGCCCCGGCCGGCCCCCGGGCGGCCGCGCTCACGGACACCCTCGGCCGGGGCCTGGCACTGTTCCTCGTCCCCGCCCTCGCCGTCCGGTACGCCGGCAGCTTCGGCACGCCGCGGCTCGCCGCCCTGGCCGGCGCCGCCGTGCTGATCGCCGCCGTCGCCCGGCACGCGACCGGGCTGGCGCTCCCGGCAGCCGCCGCCGCGGCGGCCGGATTCCTGGCCGCCCGGTGGTCCACCGACCCGTACTACGAGGCGGCCCTGCTGCGATCGGCCGTCGTCGCGCTCCTCGCCGCCGCCACCGTCTGCGCGCTCCTGGACCGCAGTCGCAAACATTTCGACGCACTGCCGTAACGCTCTCGCCGTATACCGACGCCAGGATGACCCGCAGTCAGGGTCGAGATGGACAGGGTGCGGCGATCATGCGGATACGGCACACAGAACAACCCATGGATCGGCACGGCGGCGAGAGCGAACAGGACGCGCTCGATCTCCGTGCCGAGCTGGACGAATCACTGCGAGCCCGGCAGTACGCCAACCAGCGGGAACGGCGCCTCACCGAGGCGGTCCGGGCCGTGCCGGACCGGCAGCGGCCGGACGCCGAGCTGCTGCGGCAGCTGGCCCAGGCGCGGACGCTGCGCGAGGGGCTCGGCGCGCGCTGCCTGGAGCTGAGCGAGCAACTGACGGCGCTGGAGGACCGGTTGCGCCAGCCGACGCTGCGCGATCCGATACCCCGACAGCCGACCGGCGCCCGCTTCGGGGGCGCGTACGAAGAGGCGCGCGCCCCTTCGGTGCATCAAGCTCCCCCGCCGCCACCCGCCACCGGAGCGCGCTTCGGCACCCGGCCGCCCCGCCGTGAGGCGACCGAGGAATCCGGGGAGACCCCCCAGGCCCAGCAGCCCGGAGCCCAGCGGCCCACCCCACCCCCCGCCGCCGCGGCCCCCGCACCCCCGCCGCCCCAGCCCGCGCCGGAGCCGCCCCGGCGCCGCTCCCCCGCCGAACTCACCGCCCTCGCCGCGCGGATCACCACCCTGCACCGCCAAGGCGCCGCCGCGGAGATCACCACCCTGCTGGGCCAGGCCGCCGCCCTGCTCCTCCCGCTCGACACCGCCCGGCTCGCCGGCCTGCTCGCCCGCGGCGGCCCGCCCGACGCCTCCGTCCAGCTGGCCCGCGGCGCCGCCGCCGGCACCCCGACCCAGGCCGCCAGCACGCTCGCCGAGCTGCGCCAGGCCGGCCTGGCGCAGGAGGCGGCCGAACTGTTCCACGCCCTCTGGGCCTACCCGGCCGACGCCCTGCCGGCCCTGCTGGCGGCCCTGGAGCGCGCCGGCCAGCACGCGGACGGCGCCACCCTGCTCTGGGAGTGGGGCTCCGCGCCCACCCCCGAACTGGCCGCCCTCGCCACCGGGCTGGAGCGGGCCGGCCGCGCCGAGGACGCCCGGACGCTGCTGCGCCAGGCCGCCGGCCGGCCCACCGCCGACCTGATGGAGCTGGCCACCACCCTGCCCGCGCCGCTGTCCGCCGTCCTGCTGCGCGAACTCGTCGCGCTGCGCCCACCGGCCGAACTGGTCCGGCTCGCCACCGCGCTGGCCGTGCACCGCAACGACCGCGCGAAGCACGACACTCCCGAGGGCCGGGAGCACCGACGGCTCTACGACGGCCTGCTGACCGCCCTCCTGGAGGACGAGAGCCGCCACCGCACCACCCTCGCCTCACTGCGCGGCGCCGGTCTGCCGACCACCCCGGCCGCCGCGCCGCGCTCCCGCTGGGGCCGCCGGTAGGCACGGAACGCGGGGAGCCCCCGTCCGCCGGGGCGGACGGGGGCTCCCCGGAGGCGACTGCCGGACGTCAGCAGCCGATCAGCCGCGCCGCCAGGTACGACTTCACCTGGTCGAGCGAGACCCGCTCCTGCGACATGGTGTCGCGCTCGCGCACGGTCACCGCGTTGTCCTCAAGGGTGTCGAAGTCGACGGTGACGCAGAACGGCGTGCCGATCTCGTCCTGGCGGCGGTAGCGCTTGCCGATCGCGCCCGCGTCGTCGAACTCGACGTTCCACGCGGTGCGCAGGTCGGCGGCCAGGCCGCGGGCCTTCGGCGACAGGTCGGCGTTGCGCGACAGCGGCAGCACCGCGACCTTGACCGGGGCCAGGCGCGGGTCGAGCCGCATGCCGACGCGCTTCTCCAGGACGCCCTTGGCGTTCGGCGCCTCGTCCTCGAAGTAGGCGTCGATCAGGAAGGCCAGCATCGCGCGATTGAGGCCCGCCGCCGGCTCGATGACGTACGGGAAGTACCTCTCGCCGGACTCCTGGTCGAAGTACTTGAGGTCCTGGCCGGAGGCCTCGCTGTGCACCGTCAGGTCGTAGTCGGTGCGGTTGGCGACGCCCTCCAGCTCGGAGAACTCCTGACCGCCGAAGTTGAAGCGGTACTCGATGTCCACCGTGCGCTTGGCGTAGTGGGAGAGCTTCTCCTTCGGGTGCTCGAAGAAGCGCATGTTCTCGGTCCGCAGGCCGAGGTCGACGTACCAGTCCCAGCGCTGCTGGAGCCAGTAGTCGTGCCACTGCTCGTCCTCGCCCGGCTTGACGAAGAACTCCATCTCCATCTGCTCGAACTCGCGGGTGCGGAAGATGAAGTTGCCGGGGGTGATCTCGTTGCGGAAGCTCTTGCCGGTCTGGGCGATGCCGAACGGCGGCTTCTTGCGCGAGGTCGTCTGGACGGCCTTGAAGTTGGTGAAGATGCCCTGGGCCGTCTCCGGGCGCAGGTACGCCAGGCCGCCGGCCTCCTCGGTGACGCCGAGGTGGGTCTTCAGCATGCCCGAGAACTCCCGGGGCTCGGTGAAGGAGCCCTTGGTGCCGCAATCGGGGCAGTTGATGTCCTTGAGACCGTTCGCCGGCGGGTAGCCGTGCTTGGCCTCGTACTTCTCCTCCAGGTGGTCGGCCCGGTGGCGCTTGTGGCAGGAGAGGCACTCGGTCAGCGGGTCGTTGAAGGTGGCGACGTGGCCGGAGGCCTCCCAGACCTCGCGGGCCAGGATCACCGAAGAGTCGAGCCCGACGACGTCCTCACGGGCCTGGACCATCGCGCGCCACCACTGGCGCTTGATGTTCTCCTTCAGCTCGACGCCCAGCGGCCCGTAGTCCCAGGCGGCACGCGTGCCGCCGTAGATCTCGCTGCAGGGGTAGACGAAGCCACGGCGCTTGCTCAGGCTGACGATCGTGTCGATCTTGTCGGCGGCCACAGTGCTCTCTTCAGTACGACGGCACGGTCAGGGCACGGCTGGTTGCGCGTACCCGAATACCTCAGGTTACCGGCCATATGGGTACGAGGTTCAAATCGGTATCGGCCCGCCCCTCCCACCCATCACCACGCACCGTTCACCCGTCCGAGTGATTTGACAATCATTTCCATCTAACCTGAGAATGGTTGTCATGATGATCCGACGACCTACCCGCACCGCCATCGCCCTGACCGCGACCGCCCTCTCCGGCACCCTCCTGCTCACCGCCTGCGGCGGCGACAGCGGCGCCAAGGGCACGGACGGCAAGCTGGGCGTCGTCGCCTCGTTCTATCCGATGGAGTTCCTCGCCACGCAGATCGGCGGCGAGCACGTCAAGGTCACCACCCTGACCCCCGCCGGCACCGAGCCGCACGACCTGGACCTCACCGCCAAGCAGGTCGCGAGCGTCAAGAAGGCCGACGCCCTGCTCTACCTCAAGGGCCTCCAGCCCACCGTCGACAAGGCCGTCGCCGGCTCCGGCGCGAAGCACGTCGTCGACGCGACCGCCGCCAGCCCGCTGGTCGACCACCACCTCGGCGAGGACCACGCCGAGGGCGACGGCCACCAGCACGACGAGGCCCCCGGGGACCCGCACATCTGGCTCGACCCGACCCGCTACGCGGCGGTCGCCAAGAGCGTCGGCGCCGAGTTCGCCAAGGCCGACCCGGCCCACGCGGCCGACTACCAGAAGAACACCGACGAGCTGGTCGGCAAGCTCACCACCCTGGACCAGGAGTTCCGGGACGGCCTGAAGGACACCCGGACCAAGACCTTCGTCACCAGCCACGCCGCCTTCGGCTACCTCGCCGACCACTACGGCCTCAGCCAGGTCGCCATCAACGGCGTCGACCCGGAGTCCGAGCCCACCCCGGCCCGGCTCGCCGACGTCCAGAAGGCCGCCCGGGACAACGGCGTCACCACGATCTTCTTCGAGACCCTGGTCAGCCCCAAGCTCGCCGAGACGGTCGCCAAGGACCTCGGACTGACCACCGCGGTGCTGGACCCGCTGGAGGGCGTCAAGGACCCGGCCAAGGACAGCTACCTGACGGTGATGCAGCAGAACCTCGCCAACCTGCGGACCGCGCTCGGCACGACCACCCCAGCCACCACCAGCTGACGGGACGACAGCACGCCATGACCCACCCGATACCCCCGGCCGTCCGCCTGCACGACGCCGTCGCCTCGCGCGGCGGCCGGCCGGTGCTGCGCGGCGTCGACCTCACGGTGCAGCCCGGCGAGGTGGTCGCCCTGCTCGGTGCCAACGGCTCCGGCAAGTCCACCACCGTCAAAGCGGTGACCGGCGCCGTCCCGCTGGAGCACGGCGGCCTGGAGCTGTTCGGCATCCCGTTCGCGAAGTTCCGGGCCTGGCACCGGATCGGCTACGTGCCGCAGCGCACCACCGCCGCCTCCGGCGTCCCGGCCACCGTGCGGGAGGTGGTCTCCACCGGGCGGCTGCCGCAGCACGGGCTGCTGCCCTTCCGCCGCCGGGACCGGGCCGCCGTGGACCGCGCGCTGACCGCCGTCGGCATGCTGGACCGGGCCGGGGACGGCGTCGCCGACCTCTCCGGCGGCCAGCAGCAGCGGGTGCTGATCGCCCGCGCCCTGGTCGGCACCCCCGACCTGCTGATCATGGACGAGCCGATGGCGGGGGTGGACGCCGCCAGCCAGCAGGTGCTCGCCGACACCCTGCGCGCCGAGGTCGGGCGCGGCGCGGCCGTCCTGCTGGTGCTTCACGAACTCGGGCCGCTGGAGCAGCTGATCGACCGCGCCGTGGTGCTGCGCGACGGCTGCGTCGCGCACGACGGCCCGCCCGTCCCGAACACCGGCCTGCACGCGCTGCCCGGCCACGACCACGTCCACCCGCACGCCGACCACACCCCGCCGAGGCTGCTCGCATGACCGAGATGCTCTCCTACGACTTCATGCGGCGCGCCCTGCTCGCCGCCGTCCTGGTCGGGGTCACCGCACCCGCGGTCGGGATCTACCTGGTGCAGCGGCGCCAGGCGCTGCTGGGCGACGGCATGGGCCACGTCGCGATGACCGGCGTCGGCCTCGGCTTCATCTTCAACACCAGCCCGGTCTGGATGGCCGTCCTGGTCTGCGTGCTCGGCGCCGTCACCATGGAGCTGGTCCGCTCCCGCGGCAACCAGCGCGGCGACATCGCCCTCGCGATGCTGTTCTACGGCGGCATGGCCTGCGGCAAGCTGCTGGTCTCGAAGTCCGCCCAGGCCGGCGCGGGCAGCCTGGAGAGCTACCTCTGGGGGTCCATCCTGACCGTCGCCCCCTCCGACCTCGTCACCATCGGCATCCTCGGCGCCGTGGTGATCGGGGTCACCGTGGGACTGCGCCGCCAGCTCTTCGCGATCTGCCAGGACGAGGACTTCGCCCGCGTCACCGGCCTGCCGGTGCGCTTCCTCAACCTGCTGCTCGCGGTGATGGCCGCGATCACCGTCACGGTCGCCATGCGGGTGGTCGGGCTGCTGCTGGTCAGCGCGCTGATGGTGGTCCCGGTGGTGGCCGCCCAGCAGCTCACCCGCTCGTTCGCCGCCACCCAGGCCGCCTCGATCGGCCTCGGCGTGCTGGTCTCGCTGGCCGGCGTCACCGGCTCCTACCAGCTCGACGTCCCCTCCGGCCCGGCCATCGTGCTGCTCGCCATCGCGGTGTTCGCGGTCTTCAGCGTGATCGCCGCACCGCTGGCCCGCCACCGGCACCGGACCGCGAAGGCCGACCCCGCCCCGGCCGTCTGCGACGTCCAACTGCCCGGGCAGATCCCCTCCGACGCGACCACTCCGGACCGGAGTGCGGGGCTGGCACAATGAGGTGCGAGACGCCCACACCCCCAGGAGGACCCACGGTGACCACCGCAGGCCCGTCGCCGCGCGCCCGCTCGACCCGGCAGCGAGCCGCCGTCTCGGCGGCCCTGGACGAGATCGAGGACTTCCGCAGCGCGCAGGAGCTCCACGACATGCTCAAGCACCGAGGCGACTCGGTGGGTCTGACCACGGTCTACCGCACCCTGCAGTCGCTCGCCGACGCGGGCGAGGTGGACGTGCTGCGCACCGCCGACGGCGAAGCCGTGTACCGCCGTTGCAGCAGCGGGCACCACCACCACCTGGTCTGCCGGCACTGCGGCGCCACCGTCGAGGTGGAGGGGCCGGCCGTCGAACGCTGGGCCAACTCGGTCGCCGCCGAGCACGGGTTCAGCGACATCGCGCACACCCTGGAGATCTTCGGGACCTGTGCGGAGTGCGCCAAGAAGGCCTGATCCGACCGTGCCGAAGGGCCCGTGGGAAACCTCCCGCGGGCCCCAGCGGCCCAAGCCGCCGCCCCCGCACCGCCGGGCGCGCCCCCCCCCGCCGGGCGCGACGGGGGGGGCGTGGGGGGGGGGGCCGAG
>NZ_JBHYYB010000001.1:243593-300750 GCF_042752535.1 Kitasatospora sp. NPDC059327
CCCCGACCGGCGTTGGTCCCGGGGGCTGGGAGATGTGTATAAGCGCCCACGATCCGGCACGGCCAGGACGGCCGGGCGCGACCCGCCGCTCGGCCGCCCACGCGAGCCGGCCGAGCGGCGCCGGTCAGCGCTGCGCGGGCACCTCCGCGGCGACCTCGCCGGGGGCGACCTCGTTGGGGATCGCCCCGCCGAAGCGGCGGTCGCGCCGGGCGTACTGCTCGCAGGCCCGCCACAGGTCCCGGCGGTCGAAGTCCGGCCAGAGCACGTCCTGGAACACGAACTCGGCGTACGCCGACTGCCAGAGCAGGAAGTTGGACGTCCGCTGCTCGCCGCTCGGGCGCAGGAAGAGGTCCACGTCCGGCATGTCCGGGTGGTAGAGATACTTGGCGATGGTCTTCTCGTTGACCTTCTTCGGGTCGAGCCGGCCCGCCGCGACATCGGCCGCGAGGGCCGCCGCGGCGTCCGCGATCTCCGCCCGGCCGCCGTAGTTGACGCACATGTAGAGCGTGACGGCGTCGTTCTCCCTGGTCTGCTCCTCGGCGACCTTCAGCTCCTGGACGACGCTCTTCCACAGCTTGGGCATCCGGCCGGCCCAGCGGACCCGCACGCCCATCGCGTCCATCTCGTCGCGGCGGCGGTGGATGACGTCCCGGTTGAAGTTCATCAGGAACTTCACCTCGTCGGGCGAGCGCTTCCAGTTCTCGGTGGAGAACGCGTACAGCGAGATGTTCTTCACACCGAGCTCGATCGCGCCCTTGAGCACGTCCAGCACCACGGTCTCGCCGACCTTGTGGCCCTCGGTGCGCGGCAGTCCGCGCTCCTTGGCCCAGCGCCCGTTCCCGTCCATCACGATCGCGACGTGGTTGGGGACCAGCTCGCCGGGGATCTTCGGGGGCTGTGCGCCACTGGGGTGCGGGGTCGGGGGGAGGTACTCCCTTTGCTTGCCACCGCCGAAGAGCCGTCGCGCTGCCATGTGCTCACTTCTCCACGTATCTCATCGAGCGGATGCCCCGCTCCAGGTGCCACTGCAGATAGGCCGCGACCAGGCCGCTGCCCTCCCGCCAGTACCTCGGCTCGCAGGTGTCGGCCGTCTGCCAGTCCCCTGACAGCAGCGCCCCGAGCAGTACCAGTGTCTCAGGGGAGGGTACGGCACAACCGGGGACTCGGCAGTCTCCGCAGAGCACACCGCCCGCCTGGAGCGAGAAGAACCGGTTCGGGCCGTCCAGGCCGCACTTGGCGCAGTCGGTGAAGCTCGCGCCGTAGCCGTTGACGGCCAGCGAGCGGAGCAGGAAGGCGTCCATCACCAGGTGCGACTCGTGCGACCCGGCCGCCAGCGTCCGCAGGCCGCCGACCAGCAGCAGGTACTGCTGGACGGCCGGTTCGCCCTCGTTCTCGGCGAACCGCTCCGCCGTCTCCAGCATGGCCGTCCCCGCCGTGTAGCGGCCGTAGTCGGTGACGATCGAGCCGCCGTACGGGGCGATCGTCTCCACCTGGGTGCAGAGCGGCAACCCGCGCCCCACCAGGTCACTCCCCCGGCTGAAGAACTGCACGTCCACGTGCGAGAACGGCTCCAGCCGGGCACCGAACTTGGACTTGGTCTTGCGCACCCCGCGGGCCACCGCGCGCACCTTGCCGTGCTGGCGGGTGAGCAGGGTGATGATCCGGTCGGCCTCGCCGAGCTTCTGCGCCCGGAGCACCACGCCGTCGTCCCGGAACAGGCTCATGCGGCGGCCTCGCGGCCGGCGTCGAACAGTGTGGACATCCCACCATTGTCCCCTATCGGCGGCCCGGGGCGGGCAGCCGTGTGGCCCGCACCGGGGCCGTGGGGGAGGCCCGATCGGTGCGGGTCACGGCGGGCCCCGGGTGGGGGCGTCTCCCGGTCGGGGGGCCGGGAGACGGGTCGGGCCCGTTCGTGGGGGTTCCGGGGGGCGGTGCCGAAGGCGTGCGGTGCCGCCCCGGGTCGTGCCGTCGAGGTGGTTCCCGGTCCCGGAGGCAGCCGGTCCGGGCGGCGCCGGGCCCCGCTGCTGTCGGGCCCCGGCGGGCGTCGGGCCCCGGCGGGCGTCGGGCCCCGGTGTCCGTCGGGCCCCGGCGGGCGTCGGGCCCCGGTGTCTGTCGGGCCCCGGTGTCGGGCCCGGCGGTGAAGGCCCGGCGACAGGAGGACGGTGACGGGGATCCGGCGCGCGTCCGGTGCCGGGGCCCCGGAGCCGAGCGCTAGTACGAAGCGCGGGTGGCCGCCTCCAGCAGCGCCCCGACCCTCGCCTGCGGCAGGTCCAGGCAACGCCCCACGGCGGCCAGCGCCTCCCGCTCCTGGGGCAGGTAGCGCCCGTCGGCCAGGGCGATCGCCGCGCCCTGGAGCAGCAGCCGCTCCCGGCCGTGGTGGGCCAGGTGCGGGGCGAGCGGTTCGAGCACCGCGTGCAGTTCCACCGCCAGGGCGCCGGCCTCCCCCAGCCCGTGACCGGAGGGCGACTCCAGGTCGTGGGCGTCGTGGAGTTCGCCGCCGAGCCCGGAGAGCGCGGCCAGCGCGGCCAGCACCTGGGCCTCGCCGCAGTCGTCGAAGCCGGCCTCCCGGACGGCCGCGCAGGCCGCCTCACGGGCCGCCCGGTGCGCCGTTCCGCCGGCCGCCAGCAACGCCAGGGCCACCGTGTACTGCGCGTCGCGCAGCATCCCGCCCAGGCGGACGCAGGTGGGCTGGTCGAGACTCTCCACCCCGTAGCGACCGTGGCAGGTGGTGCACTGCACACTGCGGACGACCGGGCCGAGCGGCAGTACCGCCGCTCCCACCAGCCGCAGCCACCGCCGGCCGTGCTGCCGGCGGTAGTTGCGGTCCCCGCCGCAGCCTGGACAGAAGAAGTCACCGAGAACGTCAGTCCGCCATCGCGGGCGAACACCCCACAACCCTGTCACGGCGCCACTCCCCAGACATGGCAGGCGGCCTGCTCAACAATGGGCAGGTCACGCGACCGGACCCCGAGGCCGTCCCACCGACCCGGATTTCCGGTGGGTCGATGTTGCCATGGTTACCGGCACGTGTCAGTACCTCGAACGGCTTCCGACCCGAAAAAATGTGGCGCAGGCCACAACGGCCCGGCCGGGGCCGCCCGTGACGACGGCGGGCCGCCCCGTGGGACGGCCCGCCGACTACCACTCGTACGAACTACCCGCGCTGCGCCCGGTTGACGGCGCTGATCATCGCCTTCAGCGAGGCCAGCACGGTGTTGCCGTCGATGCCCACGCCCCACAGCACCTTGCCGTCCACGGCGCACTCCACGTACGCGGCGGCCTGGGCGTCGCCGCCCTCGCTCAGCGCGTGCTCGGCGTAGTCCAGCACCCGGACGTCCACCCCGATCCGGGCCAGCGCGTCGGCGAAGGCGGATACCGGGCCGTTGCCGGTGCCGGCCAGCGTGACGGGCTCGCCCGCGACCAGGGCCTGCGCGGTCAGCGCGTCCCGGCCGTCCTCGGTGGTCAGGCTGCGCGAGCCGCTCAGCGAGATCCGGCCCCACGGGTTGTCGGCGGTCGGCAGGTACTCGTCCTGGAAGACCGCCCAGATCGCCGCCGGGGTGACCTCGCCGCCCTCGGCGTCGGTCTTCGCCTGGATGATCCGGGAGAACTCGATCTGCATCCGGCGCGGCAGGTCCAGCTTGTGGTCGTTCTTCAGGACGTACGCGACGCCGCCCTTGCCGGACTGGCTGTTGACCCGGATGACCGCCTCGTACGTGCGGCCGACGTCCTTCGGGTCGATCGGCAGGTACGGGACGCCCCAGGTGTGCTCCTCGACCGGCACACCGGCCGCCGCGGCGTCGGCCTCCAGGGTGTCGAAGCCCTTCTTGATCGCGTCCTGGTGCGAACCGGAGAAGGAGGTGTACACCAGGTCACCGGCGTACGGGTGGCGCGGGTGGACCTCCATCTGGTTGCAGTACTCGGCGGTGCGACGCACCTCGTCGATGTCGGAGAAGTCGATCTGCGGGTCGATCCCCTGCGAGAACAGGTTCATGCCCAGGGTCACCAGGTCGACGTTGCCGGTCCGCTCGCCCTGGCCGAACAGGCAGCCCTCGATGCGGTCGGCGCCGGCCATGTAGGCCAGCTCGGCGGAGGCGACGGCGGTGCCGCGGTCGTTGTGCGGGTGCACCGACAGACAGACGTACTCGCGGCGGGACAGGTTGCGCGACATCCACTCGAACTGGTCGGCCTGGACGTTCGGGGTGGCCCGCTCGATGGTGGCCGGCAGGTTCAGGATGATCTCGCGGCCCTCGCCCGGCTGCCAGACGTCCATCACCGCCTCGCAGACCTCCAGCGCGAAGTCCAGCTCGGTGTCGACGAAGATCTCCGGCGAGTACTGGTAGCCGAAGACGGTGTCGTCGCCCAGCAGCTTCTCCGCGTACTCCATCACCAGCCGGGTGCCGTCGGTGGCGATCGCCCTGGTGGCCGCCCGGTCGTTGCGGAACACCACCCGGCGGAACAGCGGCGCGGTCGCGTTGTACAGGTGGACGGTCGCCCGCGGCGCGCCGACCAGCGACTCGACGGTCTTCTCGATCAGCTCCTCGCGCGCCTGGGTCAGCACCGAGATGGTGACGTCCTCCGGAATCGCCCCCTCCTCGATCAGCGACCGTACGAAGGCGTGGTCGGTGGCGCCCGAGGAGGGGAAGCCGACCTCGATCTCCTTGTAGCCCATGCCGACCAGCAGGTCGAACATCTTGCGCTTGCGGGCCGGGGACATCGGGTCGATCAGCGCCTGGTTGCCGTCCCGCAGGTCGGTGGAGAGCCAGCGCGGCGCCTTGGTGATCACCTTCGACGGCCAGCCGCGGTCCGGCAGGTCGACGGTGCCGAACGGCAGGTAGCGGCCGTGCCGCATGCCCGCGCCCCGCTGGCGCACGGTCGCGGCGGTGATCGGCGTGGGGCGGTCGACGAACGCGCGACCGGCGGGGATGGACGCGGCGGAGTTCTGCTCGGTCATGGAGATGACTCTCGGCTTCCTGTGATGCGGGGCTTGTCGGGGTGAGATGGACACCCGACCGGCCGGCCTACTGCCGCGCACGACCCCTCGGTGGGCCGCGGAATTGCAACGCGCACAGCACAGTCCCCGCGGCGAGGGAGCCGGCCCTGGTGGACTACAGGCCCTCGACGCGGCAGCTAAGAAGAAGCAGCCAGTTGCGCATGATGTCGTCCAGCGTAACCGAGGACCGCGCGCCCCCGAAGTGAGCCGGGCGGACATTCCACCCCTTGAGACGGCGGACGATTCGGTCCGCGCCGGTGACAACAGGTCATGCATGCGTCACTCTTGGCCACATGACCGCCGAACCGCCGCTCTGCGCGATCGTTCCGCCGTACGTCCTGGACCGCCTCGCCGAGGACGGTCACGAGCCCGCCGCCCGCTCCCTCGCCCTGGACGCCGTGCACCGCACGGCCCGCCTCACCGCCGTCCCGGCGCAACCCGGCTCCACCCGTCTGGAGCGGGTGGTCTGCGACGCCGGACACACCCAGCGGCTCCCCGGCCGCACCGTCCGCCGGGAGGACCAGGGGCCCGTCCCCGACCAGTCCGTCAACCAGGCCTACGACGGCCTCGGCGCCACCTTCGCGCTGTTCGCGGACGCCTACGGCCGCCGCTCGATCGACGACCGGGGCCTGCGCCTGGACGCCACCGTGCACTACGGCCGGAGCTACGACAACGCCTTCTGGGACGGCCACCGCATGGTCTTCGGGGACGGCGACGGCGAGGTGTTCGGCGACTTCACCGCCTGCGTCGACGTGATCGGTCACGAACTCACCCACGGTGTCACCCAGTTCACCGCCGGCCTGGAGTACCAGGGCCAACCCGGCGCGCTCAACGAGTCCGTCTCCGACGTCTTCGGCTCGCTCGTCAAGCAGTACGCGCTGCGCCAGGACGCCGCCGACGCGGACTGGCTGATCGGCGCCGGGCTGCTCGCCCCGGGCGTGCAGGGGGTGGCGCTGCGCTCGATGAAGGCGCCCGGCACCGCGTACGACGACCCCCGGCTCGGCAAGGACCCGCAGCCGGCGCACCTGCGCGACTACGTCCACACCGCCCAGGACAACGGCGGCGTGCACATCAACTCCGGCATCCCGAACCACGCCTTCTACCTGCTCGCCACCGCGCTCGGCGGCCCGGCCTGGGAACGGGCCGGGCGGATCTGGTACGACGCGCTGACCGGCCGCCGGCTGCCCGCCGACGCCGACTTCACCGCCTTCGCCCGGGCCACCGTCGCCGCCGCCGGGGCCCGCTACCCGGAGCGGGCGGTGGCCGACAGCGTGACGGCGGCCTGGGCGAAGGTGGGCGTCAGCACGGCCTGAACGGCCCCGCCGCCGGACCGGCCCGACTTGAGCGGTCATAAGGTTTAAGAGCCCATAAGGTCGAGGTCCTGGAAAAGCCCGGCAAACGCCATCCCTGCGTAGCACCATGGACACCATGCGTATCCAGGTGACCCGGACCGGCGGCCTCGCGGGCAACGTCCGCCGCGCGGAGCTCGACACCACCGCGCGGACGGACGCCCCGCACGTGCACGCGCTCGCCCGCGAGGCCGTCGCGGGCGGGCTGCGGGCACCCTCCTACGGGGTCCCGGACGGCTTCCACTACGAGATCACCGTCGACGGCCGGACGGTCCACTGCGCCGACCCGAAGCTCACCGAGTCACAGCGGGAGCTGGTCTCGCTGGTGCTGCGCGAGGGCGCGTAGCCCGCCCGCGCTGCGCAGCGCGCCGCCTGGCGGGCGGGCCGCCCGGCTCAGATCCAGCCGTCCAGCGAGGCCAGGAAGCCCGCGAGGTCGTCGCGGTGGATGGTGTGCCCGGCGCCGGCCACCGTGCGCACCTCGTAGCCGGCGGCACGCAGCCGCTCCGCGTCCTCCGGACCGACCAGGGCGCTCCGGTCGGCGAGTTGGACGAGCGAGGGGACGGTCGGCGCGCCGGGCAGACCGGCCGCCTCGCGGTAGCCGGAGAGTGCGATCGCGCTGTCGCCGTCCCAGAGCGCGAGGGTGGCCAGCTCGACCTCCACGTCGGCCTCCTCCCAGCGCGGGCTGATCGCGGTGATCTGCTCCCGGGTGGCCCGCTTGAACCGGGTGAAGACAGCCCGGGTCGAAGGTGTTCGGCTGGGCGAACCTCCACGCCGGGTCGGAGTAGACGACCCGGGCGGGCTCCAGCCGCTCCACCGCGCCCAGCAGGGCCAGCCCGCCGAGCGAGTGGCCGATGGCGAGCTCGGCGCCGATCGGCAGGGTGTCGACCAGGTCCTGGGCGTACTGCCCCGGGCCGTAGCGCTCCAGCGGGGTGGCTCCCTCGCCGCGCGGGCTCGCGCCGTGGCCGCGCAGATCGACGGCGATCACCCGGTAGCCGCGCTCGGCCAGGGCCGGACCGACCCGGCGCCAGGTGCGGTGGTCGGACATGATCCCGTGCACCAACAGGGCGGTCCTGTCACCGGAGCCCCACTCGTGGGTATTCAGCTGCATCCCTCGGAAACCTCTCTGCTCGACCGTCCGGGCCATCGGCCGGCACCGGCGCGTCCGCGCGCCGGTCCGGTCGTGCCCGCCCCAGCGAACACCCCGGACGGGGCGGAGGGCCAGAGCACCGGCCGCGGCGGCGGCCCGGCGCACCGGCGGGACGCGCCCGGGACAGGCCCAGGGCCCGCCCGGACGCGGTCGTCCGGACGGGCCCTGGGCGGTGCGGGCGGTGCGGGCTCAGAAGCCCAGCTTGCGCAGCTGCTTCGGGTCGCGCTGCCAGTCCTTGGCCACCTTGACGTGCAGGTCCAGGTAGACCGGCGTGCCGAGGAGCGCCTCGATGTGCTTGCGGGCGGTGGTGCCGACGTGCTTCAGCCGGGCGCCCTTGGCCCCGATCACGATGGCCTTCTGGCTCTGCCGCTCGATGTAGACGTTGGCGTGGATGTCCAGCAGCGGGCGGTCCGCCGGGCGGTCCTCGCGCGGGATCATCTCCTCGACCACGACCGCCAGCGAGTGCGGCAGCTCGTCCCGGACGCCCTCCAGGGCCGCCTCCCGGATCAGCTCGGCGACCATGATCTGCTCGGGCTCGTCGGTGAGGTCGCCGTCCGGGTAGAGCGGCATGCCCTCCGGGAGCAGCTTGGTGATCAGCTCGGCGACCAGCTCGACCTGCTTGTCACCGACCGCCGAGACCGGGATGATCTCGGCCCACTCGATGCCCAGCTCGGCGCCGAGCTGGTGGACGGCGATCAGCTGCTCGGCCAGCCGCTTGGAGTCGACCAGGTCGGTCTTGGTGACGATGGCCACCTTGGGGGTCTTCTTGATGTCGGCGAGTTCCTTGGCGATGAACTTGTCGCCGGGGCCGAGCTTCTGGTCGGCGGGCAGGCAGAAGCCGATCACGTCGACCTCGGCCCAGGTGGAGCGGACCAGGTCGTTCAGACGCTCGCCGAGCAGGGTGCGCGGCTTGTGCAGCCCCGGGGTGTCGACCAGCACGAGCTGGGCGTCCGGACGGTGCACGATGCCGCGCACGGTGTGCCGGGTGGTCTGCGGACGGTCGGAGGTGATCGCGACCTTCGTCCCCACCAGGGCGTTGGTCAGGGTCGACTTGCCCGCGTTGGGCCGGCCGACGAAGCACGCGAAGCCGGAGCGGTACGAGGAGGAAGGGGCACTCATGCGCCCCATTCTCCCTGATCACCGGGAGCCCGGCGGACAGGCCGCCCCCGTCAGCCCTTTTTGCCGCCCAGGACGGCGGAGATCCCGCTGATCAGAACGATCAGGAGGAAGGCGACCGAGCCCCAGAGCCAGAACGGCGATCCGGTCTCCTGCCACTTGCCCATCCCCATGACGCCCAGCAGCAGGCCCGCGAAGAACGCGAACGGCCCCATGTCCCCAGCCCCCTCACCGCCATCTGTACCGGTGAGATTATCTGCGGATCCTGAGGGGCCGGGCGCCCGGGTTCCCCCGGGCGCCCCGAGCGGCCCCGACCGGCCTCAGCGGGCCTCGGCCACGACCTTCAGCGTCCCGTCCGGCCCGGCGAGCAGCACCGGCGTCCCGGCCCCGCCGAGGTCGCGCACCGCGGCCAGATCGGCCTCGGCGGGCTCCCCCGCCTCGCTCACCACGGCCGCCGCCTCCAGCGACTTCGCGCCGCTGGCCACCGCCATCGCCACCGCCGTCCGCAGCGCGCTGAGCCGCAGCGACTCCAGCGCGACCGTGCCGGCCACGTAGGTGCGCCCGGTCTCGTCGCGCACCGCGGCCCCCTCCGCGACGCCGTTGCGGGCACGCGCGGAGCGGGCCAGGGTGATGATCTTCTTGTCTTCGAGGTCGAGCTCGACGATGTCACTCATGGCGCCGAGCATAGGACGCCCCGCTCACCGGACGCCCGCGCCCTCCGCCGCACCGCGCCCGGCCCGGCCGCCGCGGCCGTCCTCAGTGGCCGATCGGGTTGGGCGGCCCCGGCCGCATGACCTTGACGAAGGTCTTCGGACCGTTCGGCAGCGGCTCCTCGTCCGCCGCCCGCTGGCGCCAGTACGGGTTGTCGTGCGGCAGGTGACTGCTGACCCTGCCGTACATCCCGAAGGTCGTCACGACCACCCCGAAGACGAACGCGAACAGCACGTTGGACATCCGGAAGTTGAGGATGTTGGCGTCCGGCCGGCCGAGCACCGTCAGGCCGTAGAAGCCGGAGAGCACGAAGAGGACGCCCACCACCATGTTGAGGTTGGCGGCGAAGTTCCCGCCGACCACCGCGCCGGCCACGAGGACCGCCCCCATCACGATGGAGAGGATGCTCAGCGCCCCGTTGGTCGACAGCCCGGCGATGTCACTGCCGCTGGTGGACAGGAAGCCCGGATGGTCCGCCAGGCCGAGGATCCCGAACACGATCAGGAACACCCCGCCGAGGCCCGCCCCGATCCGCCAGACCAGGATCAACCTGTGGTCGACGGGCAGTTCGTCTTGCAGCTTCATGGTGACCTCCACCATGGGACGTCGAACGGCCTTCCTTCACGCTACTCCGGTGCCGGAGCGGCGCACGGCCTGCTGAGGGGGCGGTACCCCCGCGTGTGCCTAGCTGTAGGGGTGGCTCCCCTCCATGTGCGGCACCTCGTGCATGTACAGCGAGCCGCACTGCTGGCAGCAGCGCAGCCCGGTGCCCCACTCCTCGTCCGGCCGGGTCTCGGCATCGGTGTCCATCGTCCGGCCGCACAGGGCCGTCGCCGGATCCGCGGTTCGGACGACGTGCCAGGACTTCGCCCCGGCCGACCGACCCTGCGGGCCGTACTCCGCACGCAGTAGATGAGTCATGACGCCATCGTCGCCCCGCGGGCGTCCGACCGCTACTCGCCGGGCTCCCGGGCGGCCCCGGCCGAGACCCGGACCGGGATGGCGACCATCGAGCCGATCCGGTTGCGGCGCCCGGCCGAGCTCTCGGCGGTCAGCCGGATCGCGGTGAGGTCGGTGGCCGCGTCCTCGGGCAGCGGGATCTCGCAGGACGAGCCCGGGATCGGTACCCGGCCGAGGTGCTTGGCGAGCAGGCCGCCGACGGTCTCGACGTCCTCGTCCTCCAGCTCGATGCCGAACAGCTCACCGAGGTCCTCGACAAGCAGCCGGGCGGTGATCCGGTACGAGCCGTCGCCGAGGTCCTCGACCGGCGCGATCTCCCGGTCGTACTCGTCGGTGATCTCGCCGACGATCTCCTCCAGGATGTCCTCGATGGTGACCAGACCGGCGGTGCCGCCGTACTCGTCGATCACGATCGCCACGTGCGAACGGCGCTGCTGCATCTCGCGCAGCAGATCACCGGCCGGCTTGGAGTCCGGGACGAAGACGGCCGGCCGCATCACCGCGCCGACCTCCTCCGACTCGGCCTCCCGGTTGATGTGGGTGCGCCGCACCAGGTCCTTGAGGTAGACGATGCCCACCACGTCGTCCTCGTTGTCGCCGACCACCGGGATGCGCGAGAAACCGGACCGCAGGGCCAGGGTGAGCGCCTGACGGACGGTCTTGTGCCGCTCGATCATCACCAGGTCGGTGCGCGGCACCATCACCTCGCGGACGATGGTGTCGCCCAGCTCGAAGACCGAGTGCACCATCCGGCGCTCCTCGTCCTCGATCAGGTCGTCCTTCTCCGCGAGGTCCACCAGGGCCCGCAGCTCCGCCTCGGAGGCGAACGGCCCCTCGCGGTAGCCCTTGCCCGGGGTCAGCGCGTTGCCGAGCAGGATCAGCAGCCGCGGCAGCGGGCCGAGCACGCCGGCCAGCGGCAGCAGCACGAAGGAGGCCGCGGTGGCGGTGGTCAGCGGGTGCTGGCGCCCGATCGTGCGCGGCGAGACGCCGACCGCCACGAAGGACACCAGCACCATCACGCCGAACGCCAGCAGCACGGCCTGCCAGGTGGAGTCCAGGCTGCGCACGCAGACCACGGTGACCAGGACGGCCGCCGCCATCTCGCTGGCCACCCGGATCAGGGTGGCCAGGTTGAGGTAGCGGATCGGGTCGGAGGCCAGGGTCAGCAGCCGGGCCGAGCCCCGCCGGCCGGCCCGGACGGCCTCCTCCGCGCGGAACCGGGAGACCCGGGAGATGCCCGCCTCGGCGCATGCCGCCAGCCAGCCGAGGACGACCAGCAGCACGGCACCGAGGATGAAGCTCGTACTCTCACCACTCACAGGGGTTCGGGCTCCGCGCTCAGTGGGTGGTGGGGGCCGGGGAGATCCCGCCCAGGCCGCGGCCGGCCCGCCAGCCGTCCAGAATGGCCTTCTGGAGGCCGAACATCTCCTCCTCCTCGTCCGGCTCCTCGTGGTCGTAGCCGAGCACGTGGAGCACCCCGTGGACGGTCAGCAGCTGCAGCTCCTCGTCCATCGAGTGCTTGGACGGGGCGTCCTTGCCCTGCTGCTGGGCCACCTCGGGGCAGAGCACGATGTCGCCGAGCAGCCCCTGCGGCAGCTCCTCGCCCTCCTTGCCGGGACGCAGCTCGTCCATCGGGAAGGACATCACGTCGGTCGGGCCGGGGAGGTCCATCCACTGGATGTGCAGCTCCTCCATCGCCGCACCGTCCACCAGGATCACGGACAGTTCTGACTGCGGGTGGATCCGCATCTTGTCCAGCGCGTAGCGGGCGACGTCGAGGATGGACTCCTCGTCGGCGTCCCAACCGGACTCATTGGCGATGTCGATCGACATGACGGGCTGGTTACTCAGCTTTCGGTGCGATGGGACTGTCGGGGTGCGCGTGGTTCGGTCGTCTTGCCGGGGCGCCGCTGGCCGGGCTTGCGGGCCGGCGCGGTGGTGTCCTCGCCCTCCTGCCGGGCGTCCCAGCGCTCGTAGGCCTCCACGATCCGGCCGACCAGCTTGTGGCGGACCACGTCGGTGCTGGTGAGGTTGGAGAAGTGGATGTCGGGCACGTCGGCCAGGATCTCCTGGACGACCTTGAGGCCGCTGCGGGTGCCGCCCGGGAGGTCGATCTGGCTGGTGTCGCCGGTGACGACCACCCGGGAGTTGAACCCGAGGCGGGTGAGGAACATCTTCATCTGCTCGGGCGAGGTGTTCTGGGCCTCGTCCAGGATGATGAAGGCGTCGTTGAGGGTCCGGCCGCGCATGTAGGCGAGCGGGGCGACCTCGATGGTGCCGGCCGCCATCAGACGCGGGATGGTGTCCGGGTCCATCATGTCGTGCAGCGCGTCGTAGAGCGGGCGCAGGTACGGGTCGATCTTCTCGAAGAGGGTGCCGGGCAGGAAGCCCAGCCGCTCCCCCGCCTCGACGGCCGGACGGGTCAGGATGATCCGGTTGACCTCCTTGGCCTGGAGGGCCTGGACGGCCTTGGCCATCGCGAGGTAGGTCTTGCCGGTACCGGCCGGGCCGAGGCCGAAGACGATGGTGTGCTTGTCGATCGCGTCGACGTAGCGCTGCTGGTTGAGGGTCTTGGGGCGGATGGTGCGGCCCCGGTTGGACAGGATGTTCGCGGTGAACACCTGGGACGGGGCCGGGCTGTCCGGGTCGTCGACGCCGCTCCGGAGCATGGCGATGGAACGCTCCACGGCGTCCTCCGTCAGGGGTTGGCCGGCGCGCAGCACCAGCATCATCTCGTTGAAGAGCTCCTGGACGAGGGCGACCTCGGCACGCTCCCCGGTGGCGGTCACCTCGTTGCCGCGGACGTGGATGTCGGCGGCGGGGAAGCCCCGCTCGATCACCCGCAGCAGCGAGTCCGCGGTGCCGAGCAGGGTGACCATCGGGTGCTTCTCGGGGATCACGATCCGGGCGCTGGTGCGGCCCTCGTCGGCCGGTTCGGGACGCGACTGGCCGTTCGTACGGGTCTGCGATGTGTCACTCATAGGTCGGCGCTGGGGCCTGCCTCATCCCATCCGTGGTCTCGTGGTGCCGCTCGGTCCTTCCGGGGCACCAGGGTACGCCGCGAGCGTGATCGCCGCGGCGGGCGGCCGGGCCGCACCCGACGATGCTGCGGCAGATCGCGGGGCGGCGCGAACGGTTTTCCGCGCGGCCCCGGGCGGGCCGCGCGGCGCTCACGGACGCCGTCGGGGCGGCACGGGCACCCGGGCGAGGTCCTCGGCCAGCACGACGGTGCCGTCGAAGTGCTTGCGGGCGTCGGCGAGGTGCTGGCCGAGGTCCGGGTAGCGCTGCGAGAAGTGGGTCAGCACGAGGGTGCCCGCGCCGGCCTCGGCGGCGACCTTGCCGGCCTGGCCGGCGGTGAGGTGGCCGTGCTCCTCGGCGAGCCGGGAGTCGGCGTCCGCGAAGGTGGACTCGATGACCAGCAGATCGGCGCCCTCGGCGAGTTCGTGGACGCCCTCGCAGAGCCGGGTGTCCATCACGAAGGCGAACCGCTGGCCACGCCGGTACTCGCTGACCTGGTCGAGGGTGACCAGCCCGCCGTCCGACTCGATCGCGCCCCGGTGCTGGAGCCGGCCGACGTCCGGTCCGCAGACGCCCAGCGCGGCCAGCCGCTCGGGCACCAGCCGGCGGCCGTCCGGCTCGGTGAGCCGGTAGCCGAAGGACTCGACGGGGTGCGAGAGCCGGACGGCGTCCAGCGCGAAGCGGGCCCCGGGCGCGGGCAGCGGGCCGGACTCCTCGATCGGACGGGGGCGCAGCACGGCCGTCTCGTGGTACGCGGTGGCGTGCCGCAGCCGTTCGAAGTAGACCTCCCCGGAGGCCGGGAAGTAGACGTCCACCGGGTGCGGGACGCGGTCCAGGTTGATCCGCTGGATCACCCCCGCGAGGCCGAGGCTGTGGTCGCCGTGGAAGTGGGTGACCGCGATCCGGGTGATCTGGGTGGCCGAGACCCCGGCGTGCAGCATCTGGCGCTGGGTGCCCTCGCCAGGGTCGAACAGCAGGCCCTCGCCGTCCCAGCGCAGCAGGTAGCCGTTGTGGTTGCGGTGCCGGGTCGGTACCTGGCTGGCCGTGCCGAGGACGACGAGTTCGCGCTGTGACACGTCGCTCAGACCATGCGCTCGTTCATCGGCATGCCGCCGAGCACGTGGACGTGGGCGTGGAAGACGGTCTGGCCCGCGCCCGCGCCGGTGTTGAAGATCAGCCGGTAGTCGTCGAGACCCTCGTCCCTGGCGACCTCGCCGGCCTCGGCGAGCAGCTCGCCGGCGATCCGCGGCTCGGCGGCGGCCAGCGCGGCCGCGTTCGGGTAGTGCGCGTGCGGGATCACCAGGACGTGGGTCGGCGCCTTCGGGGCGATGTCCCGGAAGGCGAGCACGTGCTCGGTCTTGCGCACCACGGTGGCCGGGATCTCGCCCGCCACGATCTTGCAGAACAGGCAGTCGGACTGCGGCTCGCCGGCCATCGGGGTCTCCTCGCGGTGTCGCACGGTGTCGGTCGGGGCGTACCGCCGCATGCTAGCCGAGCCGCCCGGTCGCCTGCTGGTACTCGCGCAGGTGCTTCCACCGGACCACGCGGACCCCGACGGCCGTCCCCTCCGACTCCGGATCCTCCGTCAGCAGGCCGACCACCACGATGACGTAGCCGAGCAGCCAGCGCTTGGTGAGCCGCCAGGTGTGCGGGCGGCCGCCGTCCTCGCGGCGGATCACCCGGGCGGCCAGGACGCCCTTGCCCAGGCTGAAGCCGGTGAGGCGGGCGAGCAGCACCTGGTTGGCGAAGGAGACGCCGAAGAGGACGCCGACCAGGGTGGCGACGTACACGCCCGCCGGGCCGGCCGGGCCGCTCGCCGCCTTGGCGGCGGCGAAGCCGGCGGCGAGGGCCGCCACGCCGTCGAGGGTGGCGGCGAGGAACCGCCGGACGCTGCCGGCCTCCGCCGGGCGCGGCACCCGGGGGGCGTAGGGCTGCTGCGGGGCGTAGAGCTGCTGGGCGTAGGCCTGCTGGGGGGCGTAGGCCTGCGGGGCGTACGGCTGCGGGGGATGACCCTGTGGCGGGTACGGGCCGGGGGCCTGCGGGGAGGGCTGCGGCGGCACGTACGGGCCGTAGGGCCGCCGCCCGTACGGCTGCTGCCCGGCGTACGGCTGCGGCGGGTGGTCCTGCCGCGGATACGGCTGCCCGGCGGGCTGGTGGCCCTGCGCCATGTCGATTCCCCCGTGGATCTTGATCGAGAACAGGCCACGCATCCTAGGACACGCCGCGCCACACCACTCCGGCGACGACGACGACGCGGTGCCCCCGTGGTCCGGGGACACCGCGTCGTGGAGTACCTCAGGGGTACCGGTTCAGGGGTACCCGCTCAGGAGCACCCCGGGGCGCCTCAGGGGAAGACGATGTCCGACTGCCCCACGTACGCCCGGCTCAGCAGGAACTTGGCCTCGGACGGCCGGTAGACGCCGAACGCGGTGCGGCCCACGCCGCTCCAGTCGCCGACGATCGGCAGATCGCCCGCCGCGCCGTAGGAGGCCGTGGAGACCGAGCCGTCGTCGTGGCGCAGGGCGAAGAGGTTGGCACCGCCGGCACCGGCCGAGGCCCGGAAGACGCCCATCTGGGTGTGCCCGACGCCGTCCCAGTCCCCCACCACGGGCAGGTCGCCGGGGGCGCCGAAGTACGCGGCGGTGTAGCTGCCGTCGTCGTGCCGCACCACGAACTGCCCGGTGCTCGGGCGGTAGACCGCCAGCTGGGCGTGCCCGTTGTGGTCCCAGTTGCCGGGGACGGGGACGTCACCCGGCTGGCCCATCGCGACCGCCGTCGCGGTCCCGTCCACGTGCCGCAGCGCGAAGGTGCTCGAAGCGGGGCGGTAGATGCCGGGCTGGTCGTACCCGACTCGCTCCCAGTCGCCCGCGACCGGGATGTCACCGGCCTGGCCGAAGCGGAAGCTGTTCGTCTGGGCGCCCACGGTGTTGGTGTTGAGGAGGTTCCACAGGCCTTCGTTGAAGTACCCCACCGCCGCGCCCTGCTGCCCCGCGCCCCAGCGGCCGGCGATCGGGGTGGCCACCGAGAACGCCTGCGCCGTCGACGCCGAGCGGCCGTGGTCGTCGGTCACCGTCACCGTGACGGTGTACGTCCCGGGCTTGGCGAAGAAGTGCCGGACGGAGGGGACGGAGGGAGCCACGACGGACGGCGCGGTGCCGTCGCCGAAGTCGTAGCGGTACGAGGCCACCGGCCAGGGGCTGGTGGCCCCGGGAGCGGAGGCCGTCACCTCCAGGCCGGAGCCGCCGGAGCGCGGCCAGAGCTGGAGCTTGGGCTGGATCGGCCCGACCTTGGCCTCGACGTAGGAGATCGCGGTCCTGGTCGCGCCCAGGGCGTCGGTCGCCGTCAGGGTGGCCCGGTAGCTGCCCTCGGCGTAGTCGTGCCGCACCGGGAAGGTGACCGGGCCGATCGGGGCGCTGCCGTCGCCGAAGTCCAGGCTGGTGGTCGCGGCGGCCCAGGTCGAGTCGACCCGCCCGTCGAACACGAAGGTCAGCGGCTGCCCGGCCGGCTGCTGGGTCTGCCACAGCGACGCGGCGAGCGGGTCCCGCTCCTCGTGGGCGCCGCGGTCGTGGTAGCCGACACCCGTACCGGTGTTGGCCACCAGCGGGTTGTCGACCCGCGGCTGGTCGAGGAAGTCGGTGGCGAGCGCGCCGGGGGCGTTGGCGTCGGCCGAGTCGACGGCCGGCGAGTTCGGCTTGCGCAGGTCCTCCCGGGAGGCCGAGAGGTCGTGCGCGCCCTGCCCGGTGCCCTGCCGGAACTGCGCGACCGTGGCGTAGGCCTGGCCCGCCCAGTTGTACGGCGCGGACGTCCCGGTGGTGACCAGGTTGTAGTCCGCCGTCGTCCCGGCGGTCGACGCCGCGGACACCACCAGGTCGCCCGGGGCGGTGGAGGCGCAGTGGCCCCATGCCGGGGAGCCGTGCTCGTCCTGGTCCAGCACGTTGTTGCGCAGGGCACTGCCGGTCGAGGCCCCGGCCAGCTCGATCATCGGCCCGCACACGCCCACCGCGGTGTTGCCGGTGACGACGGAGCCGGGCGCGTCGGTGAGCGAGACGGCCGGGCCGGCGTTGCCGTCGATGTCATTGCCCGTCAGGACGGTGCGGACCGCACCGGCGTCGACCCGGACGCCGCCGGCGTGCGAGCTGGACACCTCGCTGCGGCTCAGGGTGACATCGCTGCTCGTGCCGGTGATCCGGACGCCCGGGTAGCCGGCGCCCTCGCCGCCCGAACTGAAGATGACCAGCCGGTCGAGGGTGACCCGCTGGGAGTCGGTCACCAGGGCCCCCTCCTGCCAGGACTGCCCGAACAGGTTGCCGAGCACCACGTCGTGGACCCCGGTCAGGGACACCAGGTGCGGCAGGGTGCCGTACGGGCTGAGGGTCGTCACGTCCTCGTCGCCCGGCACGTAGGGCTTGCCGAGGATCGTGATCGGCGCGGAGGGGGTGCCCGAGCGGGTCAGCTGGATGCCCTCCTGGTAGCTGCCTCCGGCGATGTGGACGGTCTGCCCCGGCAGTACGACGGCGGTCGCGGCCGCGATGGTGCAGTAGGGCGTGGCCTTGCTCCCCGCGCCGGCGGCGGTGTTCGAGCAGGTGGCGGCGCTCTTGTCGACGTACAGGTCGGTGACGTCGGCGCGGGCGGTGCCGACCGCCGCGCCGGCCCCGAGGACCGAGAGACCGACAAGGGCGGCGACGGGTATGCGTGCTCTGCGCACGGTGGTTCCCCCTGGATGACTGCTGAGATGGCCGAAATCGGCGGACCATACCTTCCAGCGATCATGAAGGGCTGTCAACTCCGTTCCTCCGCCGCCGCGGCCGGGCCGGCCCCGGGAAGACGCTGGTCCCGGGGCCGGCACGGCCGTCGCGGCTACACCGGCGGCAGCTCCGGCGGGGTCTTGGCCGGGGTCTCGGCCAGCGTGGCCAGGGCGATCCGGACACCCTCGGCGAGCTGCGGGTCCTCCCCGGCGGCCCACTGGTGGGGCGCGATCGGCACCTCGACGTCCGGGTCGACACCGTGGTTCTCCACGCCCCAGCCGTACCCCTCCAGCCAGAACGCGTACTTGGGCTGGGTCACCAGGGTGCCGTCCACCAGGCTGTACCTGCTGTCGATGCCGATCACCCCGCCCCACGTCCGGGTGCCGACCACCGGGCCGAGCTTCAGCGCCTGGATGGCGGCGTTGACGATGTCGCCGTCCGAGCCGGAGAACTCGTCGGCCAGCGCCACGATCGGGCCGCGCGGCGCGTCGCCGGGGTAGGGCACCGGGTTGGCGAGGTCGCGGCCGACGTTCCAGCCGATGATCCGCCGGGCCAGCTTCTCGATCACCAGCTGCGAGGTGTGCCCGCCGCGGTTCTCCCGGATGTCGACGATCACGCCCTCCCGGGCCATCTCCGACCGCAGGTCGCGGTGGATCTGGGCCCAGCCGGAGCTCTGCATGTCGGGGATGTGCAGGTAGCCGAGCCGCCCGCCGGACAGCTCGCGGACGGCGGCCCGCCGGCCGGCCACCCAGTCGTGGTAGCGCAGCGGCTCGTCGTCCGCGAGCGGGACGACCACCGGGTGGCGCCGGTCGGTGCCGTCCTTGCCGGCCACCGTCAGCTCGACCGGCTGCCCGGCGGTGCCGGCCAGCAGCGGGGCCGGGCCGGCCACCGGGTCCACCGGGCGGCCGTTGACGGCCAGGACCGCGTCGCCCGGCCGGACGGCGGCGCCCGGCGCGGCCAGCGGCGAGCGGGCCCGCGGGTCGGAGGACTCGCCGGGCAGGATCCGGGCGATCCGCCAGACCTCGCCGTCCTTCACCAGGTCGGCGCCGAGCTTGCCCTGTCGGCGGGCGGCCTCGACGTGCGTGCCGTAGGGCGCCACGTAGGCGTGCGAGGTGCCCAGCTCTCCGTGCACCTCCCAGAGCAGGTCGACCAGGTCGTCGTGCGAGCCGAGCCGCTCCACCAGCGGCCGGTAGCGGTCCAGGACGGCGGCCCAGGGCAGGCCACCGAGGTCGGCCCGCCAGAAGTTGTCGCGCATCAGGCGGCCGTTCTCGTCGTACATCTGGCGCCACTCGGCCGCCGGGTCGACGGTCACCCGGAGCCGGTCGAGGTCGACGCCGGTCTCGTCGTCCTCACCGGCCGCCTTGTGGTCGGCCGGGACGATCCGCAGCTCGCCCTCGTCCAGCACGGCGACCCGGGTGCCGTCGCCGCTGACCTCGAACGCGTCCAGACCGTCGACCAGTTGCTCGGCCCGGCGCTTGCGCAGGTCGAACCGCTCCAGCGTGGGGCGGGCCTGGTCGGCCTCCAACGAGGCCGCGTCGTCGCCCAGTTCGCCCGTCAGCGGGATCCTGGTCCACAGCACGCCGTCCTTGGCGGCCGCCAGTTCGCCGAACCGGCCGCCCTCGACCGGGAACGGGACGATGCGGTCGGCGATCCCGTCCAGGTCGACCCGGGTGGCGGGCAGGGCGTCGGCCGCCCCCTCCTCGCCGTCCGCCTTCTTGCCCTTGGGCTCGTCCTCCTCGCCGCCGACCGGCCGGCCGGAGCGCCGCGGCCCGAACGGGGAGGGCGTGTCGGCGGCCAGGGTGACCAGGTAGGGGCGGCAGCCGTTGGGGAACGACAGGTCGAAGACGTGCGAGTCGTAGACCGGGTCGAAGTTGCGCACCGACAGGAAGGCCAGGTGGCGGCCGTCGGAGGTGAAGGCCGGCGAGGTGTCGATGAAGCGCGCCGGGGTGACCTCGCCGACCGTGCGGGTGGCCAGGTTGGCCAGCACGATCTGGCGCAGCGACCAGGCCCCGAAGCCGGGGCACGGCCGCGACCAGGCCAGCCAGGCGGAGTCGGGGCTGAACGCCAGCCCGCTGACCTCGCCGTCGGTGCTGCGGGCCAGCTCGTGCACCGTGCCGTCGGCGAGCGTGACCAGGAGCACCCGGCCGTCGTGCGCGCCGACCGCCGCCTGCTTGCCGTCCGGGGAGACCGCCAGCGCGCGGACCCGGCCCAGCTGCCCGGCGGCCAGCCGGCGCCGCTCGTCGCCCGGCACGGCGGGGGCGTACTCGATCGCATCGTCGCCCTCGGCGTCGGTCACCCAGAGCACGCCCTGCGCGCCGTCCTCGCCGGGTACCACCCGGGCCCGCCGGGCACGCACGCCCGGTGTCTCGTCCAGCACCCGGGCCGGTCCCTCCCGGTGCGGCAGCCAGTGCACGCTGCCGCGCACCACGACGGCGCCGGCCCGGCCGGTGCGGTCGGGGACGGCGGTCTCCAGCCAGTGCGCGGCCGGCACCGGGCGGGGCCGGCGGCCGGAACGGGGGCCGGAGGGCCGGACGTCCAGCCGGCGCGGCTCGGCGCCGTCGAGGTCGTCCAGCAGCCAGAGCTCGCCCGCGCGGTGCCAGATCACCCGGGTGCCGTCGGTGGTGGCGCCGCGGGCGTAGAAGCCCTCCTCCGACGTGGTGTGACGGCGCAGGCCGCTGCCGTCGGGGAGGCTGGAGTAGAGTTCGCCGACGCCCTCGTGGTCGGCGAGGAAGGCGATCCGGGAACCGCCGGGCGCGCCGACCCAGAGCGGCGACTCGATGTGCCCGTCCAGGTCCGCGTGGACGCGGGTGAACTCCTCCTCGCCGATCCAGAGCTTGCCGACCCGGCCGCCCCGGTAGCGCTTCCACCGGGCGGGCTCGGCACCGGCCGCCGAGAGCAGCAGCACCCGGTCGCCGCCCGGCTCCCGGGCCAGCCCGCCGATCGGCCCGTACGGCAGCAGCGCCGGCTCGCCGCCGTCCAGCGGCACCGCGTGCGCCCAGGTGCGGCGCAGGGTGGCCTGCCCGGCGGAGGTGGTGGCGACCGGACGGCCGTCGGCCGTCCAGCCCTGCAACTGCGTCTGCTCACTGCCCCAGTACGTCAGCCGGCGGGACGGTCCGCCGTCCACCGGCGCGACGTGCACCTCGGGTGCGCCGTCCCGGGTCGAGACGAAGGCGATGTACCGCCCGTCCGGCGAGAAGCGCGGCCGGCGGACCGGGACGTGATCGGCCGTCAGCCGCCAGGACCGGCCGCCGTCCAGCGGGGCGAGCCAGACATCGTTCTCCGCGACGAAGGTGATCAGGTCACCGCGCAGGTGCGGGTGGCGCAGGTACGCGCCGGCAGGGGTGCTCGGGGATTCGCTCACAGCGGCACCCTACGCACCGGCCGGGGCGGCGCGCCCCGGTTTCCCGCAGCGCGCCCCCTACGAGGGACGAACGGGCACCCGGCCCCGTCGGTGCGGCCGGCGCCCGGCCCCGCCCACCGGCCGGGCGACGTCCCGTCGGGGACGAACGGGCCCTCAGCCCCAGCGGCCGGTACGGCCCAGCAGCAGGGCCCCGGCGGCCACCCCGGCGGTCGAGGTGCGCAGCACCGAGGACCCGAGCCGGTACGGCCGGGCGCCGGCCTCGGCGAAGGCGGCCAGCTCCTCCGGGGAGACCCCGCCCTCGGGGCCGACCACCAGCACGATGTCCCCGCCGCCGGGCAGCGCGGCGCCGGCCAGCGGCTCGGCGCCCTCCTCGTGCAGCACCGCGGCGAGCGCGGCACCGGCCAGGACGGGCGCCAGCTGCCGGGTGGTCGCGAGTTCGCGGACCTCGGGGAAGCGCAGCCGGCGGGACTGCTTGCCCGCCTCGCGGGCGGTGGCCCGCCACTTGGCGAGCGCCTTGGCGCCGCGCTCGCCCTTCCACTGGGTGATGCAGCGGGAGGCGGCCCACGGGATCACCACGTCCACGCCGACCTCGGTCATGGTCTCCACCGCCAGCTCGCCGCGGTCGCCCTTGGGCAGCGCCTGCACGACGACGATCCGCGGCGCCGGCCCGGCCTCCCGGCGGACCGCGGTCACCGTCACCTCGACGGCGTCCTTGCCGTGGACGGCCGTGACCGTGCCGTCGACCCCGAGGCCGAGCCCGTCGGCCAGGGTCACCGCCTCGCCCGGCTCCAGCCGCTTCACGGCGGCGGCGTGCCGCCCCTCCGGGCCGTCCAGCCGGACCACCGCGCCGGGGGCGGCGGAGGCGAGCTGCGCGGTCTCGACGACGAACACGGGCGCGGTCATGGCGGTTCCTGGGAGTCGGGGGGTACGGGCGGGGGAACGACGGCGCCCGGTGACCCGCCGGGGGCGGGATCACCGGGCGCCGGTGCGGTCAGCGGCCGTTGAAGGCGTCCTTCAGCCGGGAGAACAGCCCCTGCTGGCCGGGCGCGAACTGGCCGGAGGGCCGCTCCTCGCCGCGCAGCACCGCGAGACGGCGCAGCAGCTCCTCCTGCTCGGGTTCGAGCTTGGTGGGCGTCTGCACCTCGACATGCACTATCAGGTCGCCACGGCCGCCGCCGCGCAGATGGGTGATGCCGCGGCCGTGCAGCGGGATCGACTGGCCGGACTGGGTGCCGGGCCGGATGTCGACCTCCTCCAGTCCGTCCAGGGTCTGCAGCGGCACCTGGGTGCCGAGCGAGGCGGCCGTCATCGGGATGGTGACCGTGCAGTGCAGGTCGTCGCCGCGGCGCTGGAAGGTCGGGTGGGTGCTCTCGCCGATCTCGACGTAGAGGTCACCGGCGGGGCCGCCGCCGGGGCCGACCTCGCCCTCGCCGGCCAGCTGGATCCGGGTGCCGTTGTCGACACCGGCCGGGATCTTGACGGTCAGGGTGCGGCGGGCCCGCACACGGCCGTCGCCGGCGCACTCCGGGCACGGGGTCGGCACGACGGTGCCGAAGCCCTGGCACTGCGGGCAGGGCCGGGAGGTCATGACCTGGCCCAGGAAGGACCGGGTGACCTGGGAGACCTCGCCCTTGCCGCGACACATGTCACAGGTCTGCGCGGAGGTGCCGGGGGCCGCCCCCTCGCCGCTGCACGTGGTGCAGGTGACGGCGGTGTCGACCTGGAGTTCCTTGGTGGTGCCGAACGCGGCCTCCTCCAGGGTGATCTCCAGCCGGATCATGGCGTCCTGGCCGCGCCGGGTGCGCGAGCGCGGGCCGCGCTGGCCGGCGGCCGCGCCGAAGAACGCGTCCATGATGTCGGAGAAGCCGAACCCGGCCGCGCCCGCGCCGAAGCCGCCCGCGCCGCCGCCGTTGGGCGAGAGGGGATCGCCGCCGAGG
Organism: Kitasatospora sp. NPDC059327; assembly: GCF_042752535.1. Taxonomy (NCBI): domain Bacteria; kingdom Bacillati; phylum Actinomycetota; class Actinomycetes; order Kitasatosporales; family Streptomycetaceae; genus Kitasatospora; species Kitasatospora sp. NPDC059327. Next base: position 266,928 of record NZ_JBHYYB010000001.1, read on the forward strand.
TCGTAGACCTGCCGCTTCTGCGGGTCGGAGAGGACCTCGTAGGCGGCGTTGATCTCCTTGAACCGCTCCTGCGTCTTCGGGTCCGGGTTGACGTCCGGGTGCAGTTCGCGTGCCAGGCGCCGGAACGCCTTCTTGATCTCGTCCTGCCCCGCATCCCGTCGGACGCCGAGTACCGCGTAGTAGTCCGTGGCCACCAAATGCTCCGCTTGTTCCGCCTGTAGAAGTGCTTGCGACTGGTACCGGTGTCACAGGTGTGACGCCGGTCGTTCCCTACGACTCGGCCAGGATCTGACCCACGTACCGTGCCACCGCTCGCACCGCCCCCATTGTGCCCGGATAGTCCATCCGGGTCGGACCGATCACACCCAGTTTGGCCACGCTCTCGTCGCCCGAACCGTAACCGACGGAGACGACGGAGGTGGAATTGAGCCCTTCGTACGCGTTCTCCCGGCCGATCCGGACCGTCATCCCGGCGTCGGCGGTCTCACCCAGGAGGCGGAGCAGGACGACCTGCTCCTCCAGTGCTTCCAGCACCGGCTGGATGGTGAGCGGGAAGTCGTGGCCGAAGCGGGTCAGGTTGGCCGTGCCGGCCAGCATGATCCGCTCCTCGTTCTGCTCGGCGAGCGCCTCGAAGAGCGTCGCCAGGACGACGGTGACGGCCGGCCGGTCCGCCGCCTCGAACATCGCCGGGAGCTCGTCCAGCAGCCCCGGCACCTCGGGCAGCCGCACCCCGACGGCCCGCGTGTTGATCTTGGCGCGGAGGTCCGCGAGGACCACCTCGCCGACCGCGCCCGGACAGTCGACCATCCGCTGCTCGACCCGGCCGGTGTTGGTGATCAGGACCAGCATCACCTTGGCCGGGGCCAGCGCGACCAGCTCGATGTGGCGCACGGTGGACCGGGAGAGCGAGGGGTACTGGACCACCGCGACCTGCCGGGTGAGCTGGGCGAGCAGCCGGACCGTGCGGGCGACCACGTCGTCCAGGTCCACCGCGCCGTCCAGGAAGTGCCGGATCGCCCGCCGCTCGGGCGCGCTCATCGGCTTGACCTCGGCGAGCCGGTCGACGAAGAGGCGGTACCCCTTGTCGGTGGGGATCCGCCCGGCGCTGGTGTGCGGCTGGTGGATGAAGCCGTCCTCCTCCAGCGCGGCCATGTCGTTGCGGACGGTGGCCGGGGAGACCCCGAGGTTGTGTCGTTCGACGAGGGCCTTGGAGCCGACCGGCTCCTCGGTGCCCACGTAGTCCTGGACGATGGCGCGGAGCACGGCGAGCTTGCGTTCGTCGAGCTGGCGGACCTCACCGGCCATGGGGCACGCACCTCCCTCTTCGCACGTTGTCCGTTGTGACATGTCCGTTCCGGCATGTTCCGGGCCGCTCTGGGCGGACCCGCGGCTTTGGCACTCCGAGCAGACGAGTGCCAGAACCGTACCTGCCAGTGTAAGGCCCGGGTCCGACGGCAGGAACGGCCCCGCCGGGGTGATCCTGCCCGCACTCCGCGGCACGCGGGTGATGCCGCCGGACCGGCCGGGTGGCAGCATCGATAGCGAACGGCGAACGGAGGACCAGCGATGTCGACCTCGGGCCAGCACACCCGCTTCGCCCCGGACCGGGGCCTGACCGGCCGCATGGTCGGGACGATGTTCGTGATCGGACTGCTGTACGTCGGTTTCACCGGCCTGCTGATCGCGCTGCTGCGCGGCGCCTGGCCACTGATCGTGCTGATCTCCGGCGGGCTGTTCGTGGCCCAGTTCTGGTTCAGCGACAAGATCACCGAACGGGCGATGGGCGCCCACCGGGTCACCCCGGAGCAGTACCCCCAGCTGCACGGCACCGTGGACCGGCTCTGCGCGCTCGCCGACATGCCCAAACCGCGGGTGGCGGTCGCCGACAACGACATGCCGAACGCCTTCGCGACCGGCCGCAACCCGCAGAACGCGGTGGTCTGCGTCACCACCGGCCTGCTGCGGCGGCTGGAGCCGGAGGAACTGGAGGGCGTGCTGGCGCACGAGCTGTCGCACGTGGCCCACCGGGACGTCGCGGTGATGACCATCGCCGGGTTCCTCGGGGTGCTGGCGGGGGCGATGACCCGGATCGCGATGTACGGCGGCTTCATGGGCGGCGCCCGGAACAGCAACGACTCCAACGCCGCGCTCGCCGCCCTGGTCATCCCGCTGGTGTCGGTCGTGGTGTACGCGCTCAGCTTCCTGCTGACCCGGCTGCTCTCCCGCTACCGGGAACTGGCCGCCGACCGGGCCGCCGCCCAGCTCACCGGCCGGCCCAGCGCGCTGGCCTCGGCGCTGACCAAGGTGACCGGCCAGATCGCGGCGATCCCGACCAAGGACCTGCGCCAGGCGCAGGCCTACAACGCCTTCTACTTCGCCCCGGCGCTGAGCGCCCGGGACGCCGCCTCGCAGCTGTTCTCCACCCACCCGTCGCTGGAGAAGCGGCTGGAGCAGCTGGCGAGGATCTCCACCCAGCTCGGCCACTGAGCCGCTGCACGAGCCCCGGAGGGGACCGCCGTGGGAATCCTGGACACGCTGTTCGGCCGCACCAAGCCGGTCAAACCCGATCTCGACCAGTTGTTCGGCGTGCCGTCGGCCGCGCTGACCCTGGAGGCGGCGGCCGGCTTCCGGCCGACCGGCGTCGGGTCGGTCTGCTTCGCCTCCGTGGAGGGCGGGGCGTTCGTCGAGGTCGAGCGGCAGGTCCGGGCGCTGCTGGACGCCGACACCGAGCGCGGCGGCGTCCCGGTGGAGGCCTCCAAGGACGCGTACGGCTACTCGTGGCTGCTCGCCCGGCACACGCCCGAGGAGCTGCCGGAGCTGGTCAACGACCTGCACGCGGTCAACAGCGAGCTGGAGGGCAACGGGTTCGGGCCCCAGCTGCTCTGCTCGCTGGTGGCCTTCCGCGGTCCCGAGGAGCAGCCGCTGGCGCTGGTCTACCTCTACAAGCGCGGCACTTTCTACCCGTTCGCGCCGGTGCCGGGCGGCGGGGAGAAGCGCGACAGCCCGCTGGAACTGCAGGTCAACGCCATGTTGGGGAACGACCTGCGGCTGGAGAAGGACCTCACCCGGTGGTTCCCGGTCTGGGGCGCGCCGGGTCTGTGACGCCCCGTCGGGCCTGCCTATAGTCACCTGCATGCGCAGCCGCGAGTACGGACCCGACCTCACCCCGCCGTGGAAGCGGCAGCAGCCGGCGCCCGAGGTGCCCGCCGACCGGGACCTCGTGGTCGAGGAGGCCGCGACCGGCTTCTGCGGCGCGGTGGTGCGCTGCGAGCGGACCGCCGAGGGGTTCACCGTCACCCTGGAGGACCGTTTCGGCAAGCACCGGGTCTTCCCGCTGGCCCCGCGCGGCTTCCTGCTCGACGGGAAGGCGGTCACCCTGGTGCGGCCCGCCGCCGCCGCGCCGGCGCCCTCCCGCGCCCCGGGCCGGACGGCCTCCGGCTCGGTCGCCGTCCCCGGCGCCCGGGCCCGGGTGGCCCGCGAGTCGCGGATCTACGTCGAGGGGCGGCACGACGCCGAGCTGGTCGAGCGGGTCTGGGGGGACGACCTGCGGATCGAGGGCGTGGTCGTCGAGTACCTGGAGGGCATCGACGACCTGCCCGCGATCGTCGCCGACTTCGCCCCCGGCCCCGGCCGCCGGCTCGGCGTCCTGGTCGACCACCTGCTGCCCGGCACCAAGGAGCACCGGATCGCCGCCCGGGTCACCGGGACCGCGGCGCTGGTCGTCGGCCACCCGTACATCGACATCTGGCAGGCCGTGAAGCCCGGCTCGGTGGGCGTTCCCGGCTGGCCGGACGTCCCGTACGGCGAGGACTGGAAGGAGGGCGTCTGCCGCCGCCTCGGCTGGCCGGTGGACACCCCCGCCGCGTGGAAGCGGATCCTCGCCTCGGTCGACTCCTACAAGGACCTGGAGCCCGCGCTGCTGGCGAAGGTGGAGGAGCTGATCGACTTCGTGACGACGGAGGAGTGACGCGGGACCGACCCCACGCGGGACCGACCGCACGCGGGACCGGCGGCCGTCGCGCGCTCCCGCCGGCGGCGGGCACGGCGGGAACGGAGCCCGCGGGCGCGGGGCCGTAGGAACGGAACGCGCCGGAACGGAGCCCGCGGGCGCGGGGCCCGCCGGAACGGAGCTCAGTCCACCAGGTCACGCACCACGGCGTCGGCCAGCAGGCGGCCCTGGAGGGTCAGGGTGGCCCGGCCGCCCTCGTGGTCGGCGCGGTCCAGCAGGCCGTCGGCGAGGTGCCGGTCGGCGGCCCGCAGGCCGGTCCCGGTCAGCAGGGTGAGCGGGATGCCCTCGGCGAGGCGCAGTTCGAGCAGGATCCGCTCGACCCGGCGGTCCTCGTCGGTGAGCAGTTCCCGGCCCTGGGCCGGGGTGCGGTCCTCGGCGAGGGCGCAGGCGTAGCCGGCCGGGTGCTTGGCGTTCCACCAGCGGACGCCCCCGACGTGGCTGTGCGCGCCGGGCCCGGCCCCCCACCAGTCGCCGCCGGTCCAGTAGAGCTCGTTGTGGCGGCACCGGCCCTCGGGGGTGGTGGACCAGTTCGAGACCTCGTACCAGGAGTAGCCGGCGGCGGCGAGCGCCTCCTCGGCGATCAGGTAGCGGTCGGCGTGCACATCGTCGTCGATCATCGGCAGCTCGCCGCGCTTCACCCGGGCGGCCAGCTTGGTGCCGTCCTCGACGATCAGCGAGTAGGCCGAGACGTGGTCCGGGCCGGCGCCGATCGCGGCGTCCAGGGAGGCCCGCCAGTCGTCGTCGGACTCGCCGGGGGTGCCGTAGATCAGGTCGAGGTTGACGTGGTCGAAGCCGGCCGCGCGGGCCTCGGCCACGCAGGCCTCCGGGCGGCCCGGGGTGTGGTGGCGGTCGAGCAGCCGCAGCACGTGCGGGCGGGCGCTCTGCATGCCGAAGGAGACCCGGTTGTAGCCGCCCTCGCGCAGCTCGGCGAGGTAGGCCGGGTCGACCGACTCGGGGTTGGCCTCGGTGGTGACCTCGGCGTCGTCGGCGAGCCCGAACTCGTCGCGGATCGCCGCCAGCATCCGCACCAGGTCCCGGGCGGGCAGCAGGGTGGGCGTGCCGCCGCCGAGGAAGACGGTCCGCACCGGCAGGTCGGCGGAGCCGAGCACCCGGCGGGCGAGCCGGATCTCGGCGACCACGTTGTCGGCGTACGTCTCCTGGGAGGCGACGGCGCCCGAGGAGCGCAGCTCGGTGGCGGTGTAGGTGTTGAAGTCGCAGTAGCCGCAGCGGCTCGCGCAGTACGGCACGTGCAGGTAGAAGCCGAAGGGCCGCGACCCGAGCCCGGCGAGGGCGTGCGCGGGCAGGGAACCGTCGGACGGCACGGGTTCGCCGTCGGGGAGAGCGGAGGGCATGACCCCATTGTCCCGTACGGCCCGGGTGGTCCCGGGCCGTACGGCACCGCGAGCGGATCAGGCCTCGTTGGCGCCCGCGTACATCTCGGTGACGGCGTCCGCGTAGGTCCGCTCGACCACCGGGCGCTTGATCTTCAGGCTCGGCGTGAGCTCGCCGTGCTCGATGTCCAGGTCGCGCGGGAGCAGGGTGAACTTCTTGACCGTCTGCCAGCGCTGGAGGTCGGTGTTGAGGCGCTGCACGAAGCCGTCGATCAGCCGGTGCACCTTCGGGTCGCCGACCACCTCGGCGTACGACTTGCCGGCCAGGCCGTGCTCGGCGGCCCACGGCATGATCACCGCCTCGTCCAGGCCGATCAGCGCGGTGCAGTAGTTGCGGCCGTTGCCGATCACCAGGATGTTGCTGACGAACGGGCAGACCGCCTTGAACTTGCCCTCCACCTCGCTCGGCGCGACGTACTTGCCGCCGGAGGTCTTGAACATGTCCTTCTTGCGGTCGGTGATCCGCAGGAAGCCGTCCCGGCCGAGCTCGCCGATGTCCTCGGTGTGGAACCAGCCGTCCGGCTCCAGCACCTCGGCGGTCTTCTCCGGCAGGTTGTGGTAGCCGCGCATCACGCCGGGGCCCCGGAGCAGGATCTCGCCGTCCTCGGCGATCCGGATCTCGCTGCCGGGCAGCACGGTGCCGATGGTGCCGACCCGGAGGTCCTCGGCGGGGTTGACGCAGATCCCGGCCGAGCTCTCGGTCAGGCCGTAGCCCTCCAGGACGGGCACGCCGACACCGGCGAAGAAGTAGCCGATCTCGGGGGCCAGCGCGGCGCTGCCGGAGACCGAGCCGCGCATCCGCCCGCCGAACGCGGCCCGGATCTTGGCGTACACCAGCTTGTCGGCCAGCGCGTGCCGCAGCCGCAGCCCCAGCGGCGCGCTGTCGCGCCCGGTGGCGATCCGGTTGGCCTGGGTGACCCGGGCGTAGTCCCGGGCGGTCCGCGCCGCCCACATGAAGATCTTGTACTTGGCGCCGCCCTCGGCCCGGGCCTTGCCGGCGATGCCGTTGTAGACCTTCTCGAAGATGCGCGGCGCCGAGGCCATCATGGTCGGGCGGATCACCGGCAGGTTGTGGATGATCCGGTCGACCCGGCCGTCCAGCGCCATCACGTGACCGGTGGCGATCTGGCCGCAGATCAGGCTCTTGCCGAACACGTGCGACAGCGGCAGCCACATGAACTGCACGTCATCCGCGCGCAGCAGCCCGCTCTGCTCCTGGGCCCGGCCCTGGTAGGCCCAGCAGTCGTGCACCAGGCGCACGCCCTTGGGGCGGCCGGTGGTGCCGGAGGTGTAGATGAGGGTGGCCAGCTGCTCCTTGTCGAGCGCGGCGACGGCCTTCTCCACGGCGTCCGGGTGGTGCTCCAGGTACTCCGCGCCGAGCTGCTCCAGCTCGGCCAGGGTGAGCACGTTCAGGCCGGCCGGCATGGTGGCCGGCCCGGTGCCGTCGAAGAGGACGGCGGTGCGCAGCTCGGGCAGCTGCCCGAGCTCGCCGACCACCTTGGCCAGCTGCTTCTCGTTCTCGACGAAGAGCGCTCTGGAACCCGAGTCGGAGAGGATGTAGGCCGTCTCGTCGGCGTTGGTGCTGGGGTAGACGGCCGTGGTGGCCGCGCCCGCGCACATGTTGCCGAGGTCGGCGATGATCCACTCCAGCCGGGTGGAGGACATCAGCCCGACCCGGTCCTCGGGGCGGACGCCCAGCGACAGCAGGCCGGCGGCCACCGCGTACACCCGGGTGGCGGTCTGCGCCCAGGTCAGCGAGCGCCACTGCTCGGCGCCCGGGGCACCGTCCGCCGCGTGCTCGTCCACCGGGACGGGGAACCGGTAGGCCTCGTCCGCCGGGGTGGCGGCGACCCGCTCCAGGAACAGGTGGGCGACGGAGGCGGGACGCCCGGCGACGATGTCGGCACGGCCGGAGTCGGTCAGGGACTGCGCGGAACTCAACGAGGACCTCCGGGGGCGGGTGGCCGTCTGAGGGATGTCGCGGCGTCCGTGAGGGCGGTCGCCGGGCCCCCGGGTCGACCGATCGGGTACCGGCGAGTAACAAGGGGGGCAATCAGCAGCCTAGGGGGAAACCGGTCATTCCGTAAGAGGGTGCGGACAGTCGGCACGGCGGCGGGCCACCAGTGCACCGCGCAACCGGGCCCGCCGGTGGATTCGGCAAAGGACTGGACAAACCTCGGGGCGGCGAGGCCGGAATCAGCTGTACGAGTGCACCGAAGCATGAGAATTGGGATGCGAATCCCACCGCCGACGACAAGAGTGTGCCAGTGCTGATCAGACTGCTCAGGGCGTACCTGCGCCCGTACTCCCGACCGATCTCCCTGCTGGTGCTGCTCCAGCTGGTGTCCACCCTCGCCCTGCTCTACCTGCCGACGCTGAACGCCGACATCATCGACCAGGGCGTGGTCAAGGGCGACACCGGTTACATCCTGCGCATCGGCGGTGTGATGATCGCCGTCACCGTCGTCCAGGCGCTCTGCTCGATCGGCGCCGTCTACTACGGCGCGCGCACCGCCATGGCGTTCGGCCGGGACGTCCGGGCCGCCGTCTTCGACCAGGTGCAGACCTTCTCCGCCCGCGAGGTCGGCACCTTCGGCGCGCCGTCCCTGATCACCCGGACCACCAACGACGTCCAGCAGGTCCAGATGCTGGCCCTGATGAGCTTCACCCTGATGGTCGCCGCGCCGATCATGTGCGTCGGCGGCGTCATCATGGCGCTCAACCAGGACGTGCCGCTCTCCGCCCTGCTGCTGGCCGTCGTCCCCCTGCTGGGCGTCGTGGTCGTCCTGCTCGTCCGCGCGCTGCGCCCGAAGTTCCGCAGCATGCAGAAGAGGATCGACACGGTGAACCGGGTCCTGCGCGAGCAGATCACCGGCATCCGGGTCATCCGCGCCTTCGTCAAGGACGACCACGAGCAGGCCCGGTTCGCCGACGCCAACCAGGACCTCACCGGCGTCGCCCTCCAGGTCGGCCGGCTGATGTCGTTCATGTTCCCCGCCGTGATGCTGGTGGTGAACGTCTCCAGCGTCGCCGTGCTCTGGTTCGGCGCGCACCGGATCGACAGCGGCGGCATGGAGATCGGCGGGCTGACCGCCTTCCTCTCCTACCTGATGCAGATCCTGATGAGCGTCATGATGGCCACCTTCATGTTCATGATGGTGCCGCGCGCCGAGGTCTGCGCCGAGCGCATCCAGGAGGTCCTGGACACCGGCTCCAGCGTCGTCCCGCCGTCCTCGCCCGTCACCGAACTCCTGACCCGGGGCCACCTGGAACTGCGCTCCGTCGAGTTCCGCTACCCCGGCGCCGAGGCCTCCGTACTGCGCGGCATCGACATCACCGCCCGCCCCGGCGAGACCACCGCGGTCATCGGCTCCACCGGCAGCGGCAAGTCCACCCTGCTCGGCCTCGTCCCCCGGCTCTTCGACGCCACCTCCGGACAGGTCCTGCTGGACGGCGTGGACGTCCGCGCACTCGCCCCCGAGACGATCGCCGAGACCGTCGGCCTCGTCCCGCAGAAGCCCTACCTGTTCACCGGCACCGTCGCCAGCAACCTGCGCTACGGCCGGCCCGACGCCACCGACGAGGAACTCTGGCACGCCCTGGAGGTCGCCCAGGCCAAGGAGTTCGTCGAACGCCTGCCGGAAGGCCTCGACGCCCCCATCGCCCAGGGCGGCAGCAACGTCTCCGGCGGCCAGCGGCAACGCCTCGCGATCGCCCGCGCGCTCGTCCGCAAGCCCGGCGTCTACCTGTTCGACGACTCCTTCTCCGCACTCGACTACGCCACCGACGCCAGGCTGCGCAAGGCACTCGGCCGGGAGACCGCCGACGCCACCGTGCTGATCGTCGCCCAGCGCGTCTCCACCATCCGCGACGCCGACCGGATCGTCGTCCTGGACGAAGGCGCCGTGGTCGGCAGCGGCACCCACGGCGAACTGATGGCCGGCAACCCGACATACCGGGAGATCGTGCTCTCCCAGCTCACCGAGCAGGAGGCGGCGTGACCACCCCGCAGGACAAGGCGCCCACCAAGAAGGGCCCCGGCGGCGGCGAACCGCCCAGCGACTCCCAGGCGGCCGCCGCCCGCCGCGGCCCGGCCGGACCCGGCCGGTTCATGGGCGGCCAGGGCTCCGAGAAGTCGATGGACTTCAAGGGCTCCGGCAAACGGCTGCTCGCCCTGCTGCGCCCCGAACGCGCCCTGCTCAGCGGCGTCCTGGCACTCGGCGTGCTCAGCATCGGCTGCGCCGTGACCGGCCCCAAGGTGCTCGGCGAGGCCACCGACCTGATCTTCGCCGGCGTGGTCGGCCGGCAGTTCCCGGCCGGCACCTCCAAGGCGGACGCCGTGGCGGGCGTGCGGGCCCACGGCGACGGCGGCGTCGCCGACCTGCTCGCCGCGGTCGACTTCACCCCCGGCCAGGGCATGGACTTCGGCGCGATCGGCACCGTGCTGCTCTGGGTGCTGGTGATCTACCTCGCCTCCGCCGCCTTCGGCATCCTCCAGGGCCGGATCGCCACCAAGGCGATCCAGCGGACCAGCTACCGGCTGCGCCAGGACGTCGAGGCCAAGCTCTCCCGGCTGCCGCTCAGCTACTTCGACAAGCAGCCGCGCGGCGAGGTGCTCAGCCGGGTCACCAACGACATCGACAACATCGGCCAGTCCATGCAGCAGACCATGGGCCAGGTGGTGAACTCGCTGCTCACCGTGGTCGGTGTGCTGGCGATGATGTTCTGGATCTCCCCGCTGCTCGCCCTGATCGCGCTGGTCTCCGTCCCGCTCTCGGTCGTGGTCGCGACCAAGGTCGGCAAGCGGGCACAGCCGCAGTTCGTCCAGCAGTGGAAGTCCACCGGCCAACTGAACGCGCACATCGAGGAGATGTACACCGGCCACGCCCTGGTGAAGGTCTTCGGCCGGCAGAAGGAGTCCGCCGAGACCTTCCGGGAGCACAACGAGGCGCTCTACGCGGCCAGCTTCCGGGCCCAGTTCATCTCCGGGATCATCCAGCCCGCGATGATGCTGATCGGCAACCTGCAGTACGTGCTGGTCGCCGTCGTCGGCGGTCTGCGGGTCGCCAGTGGCGCGCTCTCGATCGGCGACGTGCAGGCCTTCATCCAGTACTCGCGGCAGTTCAGCCAGCCGCTCACCCAGGTCGCCAGCATGGCCAACCTGGTGCAGTCCGGCGTCGCCTCCGCCGAGCGCGTCTTCGAGCTGCTGGACGCGCCCGAGCAGACCCCGGAGCCGGCCATGCCGGAGCGCCCCGACGCGCTGCGCGGCCGGGTCGCCTTCCAGGACGTCTCGTTCCGCTACGACCCCGACAAGCCGCTCATCGACGACCTCTCGCTGAAGGTCGAGCCGGGCCAGACCGTCGCCATCGTCGGCCCGACCGGCGCCGGCAAGACCACCATGGTCAACCTGCTGATGCGCTTCTACGAGGTCAGCGCCGGGCGGATCACCCTGGACGGGGTCGACATCGCGGCGATGTCCCGCGAGGACCTCCGCTCCGGCATCGGCATGGTCCTCCAGGACACCTGGCTGTTCGGCGGCACCATCGCCGAGAACATCGCGTACGGCGCCCAGGAGGCCACCCACGAGCAGGTCGTCGAGGCGGCCAAGGCCGCCCACGTGGACCGCTTCGTACGGACCCTGCCGAACGGCTACGACACCGTCATCGACGACGAGGGCACCGGCGTCAGCGCGGGCGAGAAGCAGCTGATCACCATCGCCCGGGCCTTCCTGGCCCAGCCGTCGATCCTCGTCCTGGACGAGGCGACCAGCTCGGTGGACACCCGCACCGAGGTGCTGATCCAGCGCGCCATGGCCCGGCTGCGCACCGGCCGCACCAGCTTCGTGATCGCCCACCGGCTCTCCACCATCCGGGACGCCGACGTGATCCTGGTGATGGAGAGCGGCTCCATCGTCGAGCAGGGCACCCACGACGAACTGATCGCCGCCGCCGGCGCGTACGCCCGGCTGTACCAGGCGCAGTTCGCCGAGGCCGTGGCCGAGGTCGACTGACCGGCGACCGCCGGCGGGCACCGCCCGGAGGGGGAGGTCGGGTGCACCGGCCTCCCCCTCCGGCGCTCCGCCCGGCGGCCCCGGGCGCTACGGTGGGCCCGTGAGTGACGACCTGTCGGCCGCCGGCGCGGCACACCCCGACGCCTTCGAGGCGAACCGGCGCTACCTGGGCTCGGTCGCCTACCGGCTGCTCGGCTCGTTCAGCGACGCCGAGGACGTGCTGCAGGAGGCCTGGCTGCGCTGGCGCTCCGCCGACCGGTCCGGCGTGGCCGACCCGCGCGCCTTCCTGACCACCGTCGTCACCCGCCTCTGCTACGACCAGCTGGGCTCCGCCCGGGCCCGCCGGGAGGCCTACTTCGGCGAATGGCTGCCCGAGCCGGCCGTCTCCTACCAGGACACCCCCGCCTCCCCGGCCGAACTCGCCGAACTCGGCGAATCCGTCTCACTGGCGCTGCTCGCCGTCCTGGAACAGCTCACCCCCGCCGAACGCGCCGCCTTCGTGCTGCACGACGTGTTCGCGGTCGGCTTCGACGAGATCGCCGCCTCGCTCGACCGCTCCCCCGACGCCGCCCGCCAGCTCGCCTCCCGGGCCCGGCGCCGGGTGAAGGAGGGCGGACGGCGGGCCACCGCCGAACCCGCCGAGCACCGGCAGGCGGTGGCCGCGTTCGCCGCCGCCACCGCGCGCGGCGACATCGAGGGCCTGCTGGCCGTGCTCGACCCGGACGTGGTCTGGCACTCCGACGGCGGTGGGGTCGTCTCCGCCGGCGCCCGCCCGGTGCACGGCGCCGACAAGGTCTCCCGCCTGGTGGCCGGCCTGGTCGCGAAGTGGTTCACCCCGGGCATGGAGATCGAGCCGGCGACGGTCAACGGCGAACCCGGCCTGCTCTGGCTCGACACCGAGGGGGCGGTCGGCGGCGTGCTGGCGTTCACCGTCGCCGACGGCCGGATCACCGAGGCCTATGTCGTGGTCAATCCCGAGAAGCTGACCCGGGTGACCAGGACCGGACCGGCGCGGCCGGGCCTGTGACCGGGCGGCCGGGTCTGTGACACCCCTCACTGTCACAGCCTGACCCGCCGCGTCGTCCCCTTTCCGAACACGCACCGAGCGCGTGGTCGACCGGGCGCTCCGAGCGGGCGCTCCGAAGGAGGCGGACGACATGACCGAGAAGCAGATCGTCGTACTGGGCGCCGGCTACGCGGGGCTGAGCGCGGCGACCCGGGCGGGCCGGCGCCACCGGGTGACCCTGATCGCGCCGGAGGCCCGCTTCCTGCACCGCGTCCGCCAGCACGAGACCGCCGCCGGCCACCCCGAGCACCGGCCCACCCTGGCCGAGGTGACCCGCCGCCGCGGCGTGCGGCACGTCCGGGCCCGCGCCACCGGCCTGGACCTCGCCGCCCGCAAGGTGTTCCTGGACACCGGCGAGGCCGTCGCGTACGACACCCTGGTCTACGCCCTCGGCAGCCGCACCGCCTGGCACGCCGTCCCCGGCGCCGAGCGGCACGCCTACCCCGCCGAGCGGGCCGCCGAACTGGGCGAGCGGCTGCGCACCGCCGGCCGCCCCGGCACGGTCGCCGTGGTCGGCGGCGGCGCCACCGGCATCGAGCTGGCCACCGAGCTCGCCGAGGCCCACCCCGGGTGGCGGGTGCGGATCGTCGCCGCCGGCCAGGTCGGCGGCTGGTTCTCGGCCCGGGGCAGGGGCCACGTCCGTACGGTCATGACCCGGCTCGGGATCGAGGTGCACGAGCGGAGCACCGTGACCGAGGTCGACACCGAGGGCCTGCGCACCAGCGCCGGCCGGATCCCCGCCGACGTGGTGGTCTGGGCCGCCGCCATGGAGCCGCACCCGCTGGCGGCCGAGGCCGGCCTGACCGTCGATCCGGGCGGCCGGGCGCTGGTCGACGACCACCTGCGCTCGGTCTCGCACCCGGAGGTGCACGTCATCGGCGACGCCGCCGCGGTGACCGTCCCCGGCACCGGCACCCTGCGGATGGGGTGCGCCACCGCCCTGCCGATGGGCGGCTACCTCGGCAAGGTGCTCGCCGGGCGCACCGACAAGCCCTTCGCGTTCCGCTACACCCTGCAGTGCCTGAGCCTCGGCCGCCGGGAGGCCCTGGTCCAGCTGATCCACGGCGACGATTCGATGCGGCCCTCGATCCTGACCGGCCGGACCGCACGGCTGATCAAGGCCGCCATCGTCAACGGCGTGGTCCTGGCACTGCGCTGAGACGCCGACGGGCCCGGGGCGACCACTCGCCCCGGGCCCGTCGGCCGTGCTCGGCTCGCGCCGGTGGCTACTTCTTCTCCTTCGGCGTATCGGCGTCGGTGGACAGCGCGGCGATGAAGGCCTCCTGCGGGACCTCCACGCGGCCGACCATCTTCATCCGCTTCTTGCCTTCCTTCTGCTTCTCCAGCAGCTTGCGCTTACGCGAGATGTCACCGCCGTAGCACTTGGCGAGAACGTCCTTGCGGATCGCGCGGACCGTCTCACGGGCGATCACCCGGGAGCCGATGGCCGCCTGGATCGGCACCTCGAACTGCTGGCGCGGGATCAGCTTCTGCAGCTTGCCGGCCATCATGACGCCGTAGTTGTACGCCTTGTCCTTGTGCACGATCGCGGAGAACGCGTCCACCGCGTCACCGTGCAGCAGGATGTCGACCTTCACCAGGTCGGCCGTCTGCTCGCCGATCGGCTCGTAGTCGAAGGAGCCGTAGCCGCGGGTCTTGGACTTCAGGTGGTCGAAGAAGTCGAAGACGATCTCCGCGAGCGGCAGGGTGTAGCGCAGCTCCACCCGGTCCTCGGACAGGTAGTCCATGCCCTGGAGGTTGCCGCGGCGGGCCTGGCACAGCTCCATGATCGCGCCGACGAACTCGTTCGGCGCGAGGATGGTGCCGCGCACGACCGGCTCGTGCACCTCGGCGATCTTGCCGGTCGGGAACTCGCTCGGGTTAGTGACGGTGTGCTCGGTGCCGTCCTCCATCACCACGCGGTAGACCACGTTCGGGGCGGTGGAGATCAGGTCGAGGTTGAACTCGCGCTCCAGGCGCTCCCGGATGATCTCCAGGTGCAGCAGGCCCAGGAAGCCACAGCGGTAGCCGAAGCCGAGCGCGACGGACGTCTCCGGCTCGTAGACCAGCGCGGCGTCGTTCAGCCGCAGCTTGTCGAGCGCGTCGCGCAGCAGCGGGTAGTCCGAGCCGTCCAGCGGGTAGAGGCCGGAGAACACCATCGGACGCGGGTCCTTGTAGCCGCCCAGCGGCTCGGTCGCACCCTTGTGCATCGAGGTGATGGTGTCACCGACCTTGGACTGCCGAACGTCCTTCACGCCGGTGATGATGTAGCCGACCTCGCCGACGCCCAGGCCGTCGGCGACCTTCGGCTCCGGGGAGATGACACCGATCTCCAGCAGCTCGTGCGTCGCACCGGTCGACATCATCGCGATCCGCTCACGCTTGGTGAGCTGACCGTCGACGACACGGACGTAGGTGACCACGCCGCGGTAGGAGTCGTACACCGAGTCGAAGATCATCGCGCGGGCCGGAGCGTTCTTGACGCCGACCGGAGCCGGGATCTTGTCCACCACGTGGTCGAGCAGCTCCGGCACACCGAGACCGCTCTTGGCGCTGACCTTGAGGACGTCCTCCGGGTCGCACCCGATGATGTGGGCGAGCTCGGCGGCGTACTTCTCCGGCTGGGCGGCCGGCAGGTCGATCTTGTTGAGCACCGGGATGATCGTGAGGTCGTTCTCCAGCGCCAGGTACAGGTTGGCGAGGGTCTGCGCCTCGATGCCCTGGGCCGCGTCCACCACGAGGATGGTGCCCTCGCAGGCGGCGAGCGAACGGGACACCTCGTAGGTGAAGTCCACGTGGCCCGGGGTGTCGATCATGTTGAGGATGTGCGTCGTGCCGACGTCCGGTCCGGTCTTCGGCGCCCACGGGAGGCGGACCGCCTGCGACTTGATCGTGATGCCGCGCTCGCGCTCGATGTCCATCCGGTCGAGGTACTGGGCGCGCATCTGCCGGGGGTCGACGACCCCGGTGATCTGCAGCATCCGGTCGGCGAGCGTCGACTTGCCGTGGTCGATGTGGGCGATGATGCAGAAGTTGCGGATCAGCGCCGGGTCGGTACGGCTGGGCTCTGGCACATTGCTGGGGGTCGCGGGCACCTTGGTCCGATTCTCCGTTGGTCCGGGGGCCGGGGGTGTCCGGGTCATCGCTGACCGGTTTCCCGGGGACCGGACAGTCGTCCGATCGAAATAGTTCTTCCCATCCTCCCACGAGCGCGACGTCCGCCGCCGTTCGGTTCCGCCGGGGCCGCTCCGGGGGCTCCGCCGCCTTGCCGGCCGCTTCTTCCGTCACCTCCTCCGGCGCTTCTTCCCTCGCCCCTCCCTCGCCCCTCCGTCGCGTCCTCCGTCGCGTCTTCCCGCGGTCGGTCCCGCCGGGCAGGATGGGCTCCCATGATCCTGGAAAGCGCCCTCCTCGATGTCGTCCCCGGCCAGGAGGACGCGTTCCTCGCCGCCTTCACGGAGGCCAGGCCACTGATCGCGGTCCAGTCCGGCTTCCGCTCCCTCACCCTGCGCCGCTGCCTCGACGAGGGGCGCGGCGCCAGGTTCCTGCTCCAGGTGGAGTGGGAGACGCTGGAGGACCACACGGAGGGGTTCCGCCGCTCCGCCGAGTACCAGCGGTGGCGCGAGCTGCTGCACCGCTTCTACCAGCCGTTCCCCGAGGTGGAGCACTACGGAGAGCCGCTGCTCCACGCCTGAGCCGCACCCGGCCGGTTTGGGAGGGCGGATGCCCCCTGGTAGCCTGGGGCGCTGCACCTGGCCTCGGCATGCCCTCTCAGCTTGCCCGGCGGCCGCGCGGTGCAGAACTCCCCCAGCCTCTGGCCGGGGGGCCCAAGAATCGTTAACTGACAAGACTGAGGCTCCTTCGTGGCGAACATCAAGTCCCAGATCAAGCGCAACAAGACCAACGAGAAGGCGCGCCTGCGCAACAAAGCCGTCAAGTCCTCGCTGAAGACCGCCGTGCGCAAGGCCCGTGAGGCCGCCGCCGCCGGTGAGACCGAGAAGGCCATCGTGCTGGCCCGCGCCGCCTCCAAGGCGCTGGACAAGGCCGTGAGCAAGGGCGTCATCCACGCCAACCAGGCCGCCAACAAGAAGTCGGCCATCACCAAGCGCGTCAACGCCGTCCAGGCCTGACTCCGCCGGGGCCCACGGCCCCGAGCGCCCCAGGGCGAACCGGCCCTCTACCCGGACTCCTGAGGCGCGAGTTCGAGACTCGCACCGCACGCGGCCTGCGTTCGCCACGCGGGTGCGGTGCACAGAGCATTGCCGGAAGTGCCCGATCGTAGGCGCTTCCCCGACTGCCCGCCCGGTCCCCACCGGGCGGGCAGTCGGCGTTTGTGCCGCGTCCGAGCCGCGTCCGACCGTGTGGCGCGCCCGACGGTGGGGCGCGTCCGGTCTCCGGAGCAACGCCGCCCTCCCCGGCCACCCGGTCCGGCGCCCCGGCCGGCCCGTGCCGCGGCGGGCGGCCGCGACTCCTGTCGCGTACCGCGCCCCGGCCGCTATGGTCGGTCACGGCAGTTCGGGGAGCACGCGCACGGCGCCCGGCCTCGCGGTGGCACGTCCCCCTTCGGGACCACCGCTCCGGGGCGGCCCGGTCGCGGCCGGCACCTTCGTCGACGCTCAGGGGGGCACCTATGGCGACGCCACCACCGCCACCACCGACCGGCCGACCGGGATTCGGCGGCCTTCCGCCGCAGCAACCGCCACCGCCCGGCTCGACCCCGGGCTTCGGGCCTCCGCCCGGACTGCCCGCCTCACCCGGCATGCCTCCCGCACCCGACACGCCCCCTCCCCGGTCCGGGGATCCGGGGCGGCAGCGTGGGGCAGCCGGAGCGGACGGAGCAGCCGGACACGGTGGGACGGCGGGGCACAGCGGAGCGGCGGGGAAGGGCGGCCACCTGCGCCGCAACGCCCTCTGGGCGTTCGTCGGCGCCGTCCTCGCGTCGGCGGCCTGGGCCGGCGCCGTGGCCCTCGTGCCGCGGCTCGTCCAGGCCGGCGGCTCCCCCGCGCAGAGCCTCCACGGCTATCACGCCGTCGACAAGCTCTGCGAGGCGGGCAAGCTCAGCGCGTTCCACCAGAAGTACCGCATGGTCGACAACTACCCGCTGCAGCACACCGGCCGGTCCGACTCCATGGACATCATGCGGTGCTACGCCCTGGTCAAGCGGGCCGTCGACGGGAGCGACGTCGCGGACTACGCCACCCTCGACATCCGCGCCGAACTGCACAGGAGCGTCGACTCCAGGCCCGAGTTCACCGCCACCCGGGGCTACTTCGCGCAGCAGAAGTACGAGATCACCGAGGTGCCGGACCTCGGCGAGGAGGCCTACCTCGCCTACGGCGACGAGCCGACCAGCTCCGACAAGACCTTCCACGACATCAACTACTACCTGCAGGTCCGGGACGGCGGGATGACGTACTCCCTGTTCTGGACGGACAACTACCAGGTCGGGAAGAACACCACGCTGGACCGCGAGACCGTCCGCCGGGCGATGCTCGACGACACCCGGGACATCCTCAAGGCGATCGGTGGCCCGTAACAACCGGGGGCACGGCGGTACCGGGCCGGTGGGTTCGCGTCGCGGGTCCGGGTCGGCAGGGGGCCGGGTCGCGGGTCCGGGCCCGGCTCAGTAGGAGCGGGCCCCGGAGCCGGCGCGGGCGGCCCTGGCGACGGCCACCACGGCCCGTTCCAGCGCGAACGCCGGATCGTCGGAGCCGCCCTTGACGGCGGCGTCCGCCTGCGCGATCGCCGTCAGGGCCACGGCCACGCCGTCGCCCGTCCACCCGCGCATCTGCTGACGGACCCGCTCGACCTTCCACGGCGGCATCCCCAGCTCGCGCGCCAGGTCGGCCGGGCGCATGTTCCGCCCGGTGGTCGCCAACCGGCCGATACTGCGGACCCCGGCGGCCAGCGCGTACGTGATGCCGGTCGGGGGCTGCCCCACGGCGAGCGCCCAGCGCAGCCGTTCCAGGGCCTCGGCCGCCCGGCCGGTGACCGCGAGGTCCGCCACCTCGAAGCCGGTCGCCTCGGCCCGGCCGCTGTAGTAGCGGGCCACCACCGTCTCGTCGATGGTGCCCTCGACGTCCGAGGTGAGCTGGCTGCACGCGGCGGCCAGCTCGCGCAGGTCGCTGCCGAGCGCGTCCAGCAGCGTCTGGCACGCCTCCGGGGTGGCCGACCGCCCGAGCGTCCGGAACTCGCCCCGGACGAAGGCCAGCCGGTCCGACGCCTTCGCCAGCTTCGCGCACGCGACCTCCCGGCCGCCGGCCTTCCGCCCGGCGTCCAGCAGGCCCTTGCCCTTGGCGCCGCCCGCGTGCGCCAGCACCACGATCACTTCCTCGGCCGGGGCCTCGATGTACGCCTTCAGCTCCTTGACGGACTCGGCGGAGAGGTCCTGAGCCGCCCTGACCACGATGACCTTGCGCTCGGAGAACAGCGAGGGCGTCGTCAGCTCGGCGAGGCTGCCGGGCTGCAGGGTGCCGGGAGGGAGATCCCGCACATCGGTGTCCGGGTCCGCCGCCCTCGCCGCCGCCACCACCTGGGCGACCGCGCGGTCGAGCAGCAGCTCCTCCTGGCCGACCGCGAGGGTCAGCGGGGCGAGCAGGTCGTCGGGTGCACTCTTCCTGGCCATCGCCTACCAGCATCCCACGGGGCGCGGACACTCCCGCCCGGGCCGGGAGCGCACCGGGGTGAGGGGACGGGACGGAGACGGGGGCGAGTGCCGCCGCGGTGGCGACCGGGCAGGAGGGGGGGCGTGCGCGGACACGCGGCCGCTCCCGGGACAATGGACCGGTGACCGAAGACCTCGCCATCGACCAGCCGGACGCCTTCGACCCGAACGCCCGGCAGTTCCTCGTCCTGCCCGACCGTGACGCCGCCGAGGAGGCCACGGAGGAGCTCAGCGCCAACCACCCCGACCTCGGCGAACTCGAAATCGTCCGGGACGCCCTCGCCGGCGAGGACGACGCCGAGGACGCCCAATGGCTGGTCGTCGTGGAACCTCCGGAGGACGGCTGGACCTCCGGCCTGCTGCGCGCACTCGACGCCGTCGCCGCCGAGCACGAGGGCTGGCGCGAGGAGGGCTGATCCTCCGACGCCTCACCGACCTCTCCCCGAGGGCCCCGCGACACGGCCCCTTGCGCGGGAAGTCGGACGGGCCGACTTCCCACTCCGGGGTGCTGTACACCGCCTCGCCCCGCTCCGCTCCGCTCCGGAAGCACGGCACGGGGTCGGAGGGTGCCCCCGACCTCCTCTGGCGCCGGCCCGGGCACTGCCCGGGCCGGCGCCTTCCTTCGGGCCCCCGCCCCCGCCCCCCACCCCCCTCGCCCTCCCCTCCCCTCCCCACCACCCTCCTCCTCCTGGTGGGGAGGGAGGGACGAGCGGGCGGAGGAGCGTCACGCCGGCGGGCCACGCGGCCCGCCGGCCGGGTGGAGGGCGTGGGAAGCCCCCGACCCGTACCCGAGGTGGGACCCGCGCGGACGGACCGCCGCGGCGAGGCGCGCCGGGCTGTCACCCAGCACGGCGATGTCCCCCGCACGGTCCGTACGCAAAACCGTGGCACCGAGCGCACGCAGATGATCGAGCGTCCTCGCCGACGGATGACCGTACGGATTGCCCTCGCCACAGGAGACCAGGGCCAACCGAGGGCGCAGCGCCGCGGTCAAGCCCCAGTCCTGGTGCGCCGAACCGTGATGAGCCACCTTCAGGATGTCCACCGTCACGCCACCTCCCCATCTCCCCAGCAACGCCGACTGTGCCGGCGGTTCGAGATCACCCAACAAAGCCACCCGCACCCCGCCCGCCAGGGTCACCAGCAGCGCGACACTGGCGTTGTTGGCGCCGGACGCCTCCACCGGTAGTTCCGCCTCCGGCCAGACCACCTGCCAGGACAACTCCGGCCCGGCCGAACGCTGTTCACCCCGCCGGGCCCGCAACAGCGGAACCCCGGCAGCAGCCGCCCACCCGGACACCCGGGCCGCCTCGCCCGGAGGGTCGTTCACACGCGTCCCCTCGATCGCCCCGACGGCACGACCTCGCAACACCCCCGGTACACCCTCCACGTGATCGGCGTGGAAGTGCGTCAGCAGCAGGAGCGGGACCCGGGTGATCCCGAGATCGCGCAGACAACGGTCAGCCGCCTGCGGATCCGGCCCCGCGTCGACCACCAGCGCGCTGTCCGCGACCTCGTCACCGCCCGAAGCCACCGGCAGCACCACCATGTCGCCCTGCCCCACGTCACACATCACCAGCCGCCACCCGGGCGGTGGCCAGCCGGTCGCGAGCCGGGTGAGCGGGGGCGGCCGCACCAGTACGGCCAGCAGGGCGAGCAGGAGAAGGACCGCGACCACCGGGCGGATCCAGCCGACCGGAGCACGGCGGCCGTCGGCCACTGCGGGCCGGGGCAGCAGAAGGGGCACCGTCCAGCACATCGCCACGGTGGCCAGGGCGAGCGTCACCGTGCCGAGCAGCCCTCCGGGCCAGGAGATCTGAGCGCCCGGCACCTGCGCTCCGTACCGGGCCACCGCCGCCAGCCAGCCCACCGGGATCCCGGCCGGCTCCGCGAGCAGCCGGGCCAGACCCGGCGAGAGCGGCTCCAGGGCGAGCACCGTGAAACCGAGCAAGGTCGCCGGGGCCACCGCCAGTTCGGCCAGCAGATTGCAGGGGACGGCGACCAGGCTGAGGTGTCCCGACAGCACCACCGTCACGGGCGCGCAGAGCGCCTGGGCCGCAGCCGTCGCCGCGACGGCGCCCGCCAGGTGGCGCGGCCAGCGCCGCGCCCGCAGCCGCACCGCCCAGTGCGGGCCGAGCACCAGCAGACCGGCGGTGGCGAGCACCGAGAGGAGGAAGCCGAACGACCGTGCGAGGTAGGGATCGAGGAGCACCAGGACCAACGAGGCGCCGGCCAGCGCGGGCACCGCCTGCCGGGGCCTGCCGGTGGCGAGCGCGAGCAGCCCGATCAGCCCCGTACCGGCGGCCCGCAACACGCTGGGCTCGGGTCGGCAGACGGTGACGAAGGCGAGCGTGACGACCGTGCCGATCAGCGCGGTGGTGCGCAGCGGAATACCGAGGAACGCTGCCAGGCCTCCCCGTTCGGGGGTGCCGGCCCGGCCCGGGGCTCCGAGCAGGACGCCCAGGACGATCGCGAGGTTGGCCCCGCTGACCGCGACCAGGTGCGCCATGTCGGTGGCCCTGAAGGCGTCCAGGAGGTCCCCGGGGAGTCGGGAGGTGTCCCCCACCACCAGGGCCGGGAGCAGTCCACGCGCGTCCGGAGGCAGATCGTCGGCAGCCGCCCGCAGTCCCGCCCGCAACCGGCCGGCGACCCGCTGCGGCAGGCTGGGCGGTGCGAGCTCCCGCGGCGGCCCGTGCGCGATCAGCAGCGCGGCCGACTCGTCGCCGTGCCCCTCCCCCGCCGGACGGACATCGGCGGTGACGGCGACGCGGGCCGACGGGAGCAGCTTCTGCCACCCGGCGATGTCCGGCCCTCGCGCCAGCACCGTCACCGGTGTCCGCGTCCGGGTCGTCACGGCGCCCGACCGCTCCGCGCCGCCGCCGGCCGGGGTGGCCTCTCCCGCGACAGAGCCGGCCGGGACGGTGACCTGGTCAGCCACCGCGTCGACGGTGAGGATGCTCTGCCCGGCAGCCGTCCCCCGGGTGTGGGAGGTGTGGGCCTTCGGGTCGCCGGTGACGGTCAGTTCGACGCCCACCTCCGGCACCGGGGCCGCGCCACGGGCCAACCCGGGCAGGGGGCCCCGGTGGAGGTCGGCGGTGTGCAGCAGGGTCGTGGCGGTGGCCGCCGCACCGGTGAGCAGCACGGCGGCGAGGGTCACGGCGGCGCCACGACGGCTCCGCGCTCCCGGGCGGACGAGCAGGAGGACCGCGGACAGGAACGCCGCGACGGCGACCGACGACAGCAGGAGGCCGTGGCCGGGGCCCAGTCCGAGGACAGCCGCCGTGACCGCCCACGCCGCGACGGTGGGGAGCAGCAGGCGCAGGTCGCCGGCCGGCCGGTGCGGCGCCGACGCCGTGGAGGCGGGCCTCGCGCCGATGTCGGCGGCGGTGTTGTCGCCGATGTCGGCGGCGGTGTTGTCGGCGGTGTTGGCAGTGGTGCTGGCACGGGCAGTGGCGGCGATGACGGTACCTCCCTTCCGGGGAGTGGTGGACGGGTCGGACGGCCGCGTGCGTCGGACCGGCACGGGACAGCGGAAGGCCGAGAAGGCCGCGGGCGGCCGGGGCCGACGGGTGGACCGGCAGGGCCACACGGGCGTGGTGGGCGGATCAGAGGGCGAGCATCGGCCTGATCTCCGCGTAGGTGCGTTCGCCGATGCCGCTGACCTGCCGGAGCTGGTCGAGCGAGCGGAACGATCCGTGCGATGCGCGGAAGGCGATGATGCGCTGCGCGAGCGTGGGACCGACGCCCGGGAGCGTGTCGAGCTGTTCGAGGGTGGCGTGGTTCAGGCTGACCGGTTGCCTCGGCCCGGTGGCCCCCGCGCCGACCGGCCCGCCGACGGCACCGGTGGCGGGCACCGGGCCCGGCTCGCCGACGAGGATCTGCTCACCGTCCGTCAGTACCCGGGCCAGGTTGAGACTCTTGGTCTCCGTCTCGGGCAGCGGGCCGCCGGCGACGCGCAGCGCGTCCGCCACCCGGGATCCGCTGGGCAGCGCGTGGACACCCGGGGTGTGCACCCGGCCCCCGATGTCGACCACCACGACGGTGTGCGGGCCGGCGTCATCGGGGGCGGGCGGGGTACCGGCAGGGCCGGCCTCCGGTGGCCCCGGAACCTCCTGCCCCGGCCCCGGCTGCCCCGGCTCCATCGGACCGACCGCGACCGTCGGCACCGCGAC
Organism: Kitasatospora sp. NPDC059327; assembly: GCF_042752535.1. Taxonomy (NCBI): domain Bacteria; kingdom Bacillati; phylum Actinomycetota; class Actinomycetes; order Kitasatosporales; family Streptomycetaceae; genus Kitasatospora; species Kitasatospora sp. NPDC059327. Next base: position 290,237 of record NZ_JBHYYB010000001.1, read on the forward strand.
CGGCCGGGGCCGCGCCAGCCAGAAGTGCTGGACGCCGTAGCCGACGGTGAGCAGGAGCAGGACGACCAGCCCCAGCACGGCCCGCCGGTCGAGCAGCGTCGACGTACCGAGGCGCCATCGCGCCCGGACCGGTCCGGCAGACCCGGCCCCGTCGGGCGGCACACCCTCGGGCTCCACCGTGCCGACCGCACCGCCCGGCCGGGCAGCTCCCACAGCACCTGCCACGCCGCGCGGCACGCCTGGCGTCAGGCCACCCGGCAGGTCACCGACGGACACGGCCCCCGGCGGCGGCCCGGTGGCCGACGGCTCGGCCGCCCCGGCCCTGACGTCAGTCACCTCCTCAGCTGTCTCCTCGGCCGCCGGCAGCAGTGTCGCCAGCCGTCGCCGCGCGACCTCACCGACCCTCTGGCGCTTCACCGCGCCGATGCTCATGTTCGTCATGCGGAGCACGCTAGAAGCCGGCCAGCGGCTGCGGGGAAATGAGCGAATCCCTGTGGAAAACCCGGGGTTGTGGATAACTAGAGTCACCCGAACGAGTGAGTAGCGACGGCCTGAGTTGACCATCCGTCCGACCAGGGACGTCGCGGCGCTCCGAACTCACCCCCGCGCCGGGCCGGAAGTCCTCCCCGCCCACCCGTCTCAGCGCGGCGAGACCACCACCGCCAGCAGCCCCGGCCCCACATGCGCGCCGATCACCGCCCCCACCTCGCCCACGTACAGGTCCCGCAGCCCGGGGATCCGCCCCCGCAGGCGCTCCGCGAGCGGCTCGGCCCGCTCCTCCGCCGCCAGGTGGTGGACGGCGATGTCGACCTCGCGCTCCCCCGCCTGCTCGACCGCGACCTCCTCCAGCCGCGCGATCGCCCGGGACGCCGTCCGGACCTTCTCCAGCGGTTCGATGCGCCCGCCGTCCAGGTGCAGCAGCGGCTTCACCGCCAGCGCCGACCCGAGCAGCGCCCGGGCGGCCCCGATCCGGCCGCCCCGGCGCAGGTGCTCAAGGGTGTCCACGTAGAAGAACCCGCTGGTCACCGAAGTGCGCCGGACGACGGCCGCGGTCACCTCGTCCAGCTCCCGCCCGGCCGCGATCGCCTCGGCGGCCGCCAGGACGCCGTACCCGAGGGCCATCCCGACCAGCCGGCTGTCCACCACCCGCACCGGGACGGGCGCCTCGGCGGCCGCCAGCCGGGCCGCCTCCGCCGTCCCGGACAGCTCGCCGGAGATGTGCACCGAGACGATCCCCTTGGCACCCGCCTCGGCAGCGGCCCGGTAGGCGGCGGCGAAGGCCTCGGGACTCGGCCGGGAGGTGGTGACCCGCTGCTTGCCGCGCAACGCCTCGGCGACGTCCTTGGGCGAGATCTCCACGCCCTCGGCGAGGACCGTGTCACCGACCGCGACGCTCAGCGGGACCACCGCGATCTCGTGGCGGTCGACGGCCTGCTGGGGCAGGTAGGCCGTGGAATCGGTGACAAGTGCGAGGTCGGCGGGCATGAGGCGGAGGTTACTCCGCACCCGGCCCGGATGACAGCGCCCCGACCGGGTCGGCCCCGGCCCGCGCCACCGCCCCCACGGCCTCCGCAGCCGGGCCGAACGCCACGTGCGGGGCAGCCCCGCGGAGTCGCGCGCGGCAGCGGTAGCGGCGGCGGGAGCACCGACGACGACCGGCGCACGACGACCACCGAACGGAGTGGGACAGCCGACGCACGGAACGACCGACGCACAGAACGACCGACGCACAGAACGGCCGACGCACGGAACGGACCGCAGGAAGGACGACGGTCAGCCGGTGGTCGGCCCGGCCGACGGCTTCCGCAGCCGGTCGGCCAGTCGCGTCAGCGGATCGGTCAGCCCCAGCAGTTCCTCGGCACTCGGCCGCGCGCCCTTCCCGTCCGTCAGTCCCGCCCGCCGCGGCGCCTCCCCACCGGCCGAGCCCCCGCCGGAGGACGCACCGGAGGACCCGCCCGCCCCGGAGGCGGCGGCAGCGGAACCCGCCCCGCCACCCGAGGTGTCCCAGTGCCGCAGCGCGCCCGCCTCGCTCTCGCACTCCTGGCTGAGCCGGCTCAGCTCGTCGGCGGCGAAGCGGTGCATCCGGTCCTGGGCGGCCCAGCGCATGGTCCCGGCGGAGTGGGTGATCCGGTCGGCCCGCTCCCGCAGCTCGGGCAGCTTGGCCGCGATCCGGCCCGGGTCTGGCTCGCGCTCCAGGAGCCGCAGCTCACCGTCCAGCTCCGCCGCGTGGGTGTCCAGCCGCCGCAGCAGGGCGAGCGCCTCGCCGAGCTGGCCGTCCTGGGCCAGTCCGCTCTCCAGGACCTGGCGCGTACCGTCCAGGGAGGTCCGCAGCTCCAGCCGGACGGCCGAGATCCGGCCCTGTGGACCGGGCTTGGTGTAGGTCTTCGCCTTGAGGGTCACGTTCTCGACCGCCCGCCGGGCGTTGGCCTCGTGCCGCTCCACCTTCGTGGCGATCGCCTTCGCCGCCTTGACTGTCCCGACCACCGCCAGTACCGCCACCACGAGCCCGAGGAGCAGGGCGAGGCCGACCAACACGCCGAGCGCTTCCATCACGAGCCACCTTCCGTCAGCCGAACCGGCCCCCACCGAGCCCAACGCGGGCCGGCCCACCGAGGGTTCCACGGTATCCCCCCGACCGGAGTCGGGGGCGGGCCGAAGCGGCCCGGGCCGCGGAGATCAGGGACAGATGGGGGATGTCCCCGACGAGGGCCCGGCCCCGGGAACACCTTCGACGCCCCCACCACGTCCTGCCCCTACCCGGCCGGCCCGGAACACCCAGCACGCCCGGCACCCAGGAAACGCCGAAGGGCGGGTGCCCCGAAGGACACCCGCCCCGACCGCCGGACCCGACCGCCGGTCAGCCGTCAGCCGTCAGCCGTCAGCCAGTGACGATGTTCACCAGCTTCGGCGCCCGCGCGATCACCTTGCGCACCGGCGCGTCCCCGATCGCCGCGACGACGGCCGGATCGGCCAGCGCCAGCGCCTCCAGCTCGGCGTCGGAGATCGACGGCGCGACCTCCAGCCGGGCCTTGACCTTGCCCTTGATCTGCACGACGCAGGTGACCGCCTCGTCCACCACGTACGCCGGGTCGGCCACGGGGTAGTCGGTGTGGGCCAGCGACTCGCCGTTGCCCAGCCGGCGCCACAGCTCCTCGGCGATGTGCGGGGCCAGCGGGGCGACCAGCAGGACCAGCTGCTCGGCGACCGGTCGCGGCGTGGAGCCGCGCTTCACCAGGAAGTTGTTCAGCTCGATCGCCTTGGCCACGGCCGTGTTGAAGCGCAGCGCGGCCATGTCACCGCGGATGCCGTCGATGGCCTTGTGCAGCGCCCGCAGCGTCGCCTCGTCCGGCGCCTCGTCCGTGACGACCGGCTCACCGTTCGCCTCCGAGACGACGTTGCGCCACAGTCGCTGCAGGAAGCGGTACGAGCCGACCACCGCGCGGGTGTCCCACGGGCGGGAGACGTCCAGCGGGCCCATCGACATCTCGTACAGGCGCAGCGTGTCGGCGCCGTACTCGTCGGCGATCTCGTCCGGGGAGACGGCGTTCTTCAGGGACTTGCCCATCTTGCCGGCCTCGCGCTTGACCGGCTCGCCCGCCCAGAAGTACGCCCCGTCGCGCTCCTCGACCTCGGTGGCGGGCACCGGGAAGCCGCGCTCGTCGCGGTAGACGTCCGCGGTGATCATGCCCTGGTTGAACAGCTTGTGGAACGGCTCGACCGAGGAGACGTGGCCCAGGTCGTGCAGCACCTTGTGCCAGAAGCGCGCGTACAGCAGGTGCAGTACGGCGTGCTCGGCCCCACCGACGTACAGGTCGGCGCCGCCGCCCGGCTTCTCGGCCGTCGGGCCCAGCCAGTACTGCTCGTTGGCCGGGTCGACGACCCGCTCGCCGTTCGACGGGTCGATGTAGCGCAGCTCGTACCAGCACGAACCGGCCCAGTTGGGCATGGTGTTGGTCTCGCGGCGGTACGACTTGGGACCGTCGCCCAGGTCCAGCTCGACGTTGACCCAGGCCTCGTTGCGCGACAGCGGGGTCTTCGGCGAGGAGGCCGAGTCGAACGGGTCGTAGGTGTGCGGCGAGTAGTCGTCCACCTGGGGGACCTCGACCGGCAGCATCGACTCGGGCAGCGCGTGCATCACGCCGTCCTCGTCGTAGACGATCGGGAAGGGCTCGCCCCAGTACCGCTGGCGGCTGAACAGCCAGTCGCGCAGGCGGTAGTTGACGGTTCCCTCACCGATGCCGCGCGCGGCCAGCCAGGCGGTGACGGCGGCCTTGGCGTCGACGACGCTCAGGCCGTCCAGGGAGATCCCGTTCTCGGCGGCCACGTCGTCGGCGGCGTGCGCCGAGTTGACGATCACCGAGTCGTAGGTGTCGAAGGCGTCGTCCCAGGTGTGCGGGTCCTCGTCGCGGCCGTCGGTCGGCTTGACGACGCAGCGCATCGGCAGCGCGAAGGCGCGGGCGAACGCGAAGTCGCGGTGGTCGTGGGCCGGGACGGCCATGATGGCGCCGGTGCCGTAGCCCATCAGCACGTAGTCGGCGACGAAGACCGGGACGGGCTCGCCGCTGACCGGGTTGACCGCGTAGGCGCCGGTGAAGACGCCGGTCTTGACCTTGGCCTCGACCTGGCGCTCCACGTCGGACTTCGCGGCGGCGGTCGCGCGGTACGCGGCCACGGCCTCGGCCGGGGTGGCGGCGCCGCCGGTCCACTCCTCACGGGTGCCGGCGGGCCAGGCGGCGGGCACGATCGAGTCGACCAGGCCGTGCTCGGGGGCCAGCACCATGTAGGTGGCGCCGAACAGCGTGTCGGGGCGGGTGGTGAAGACGGTGATCTTCTGGTCGCCGGGGGCCGCGAAGTCGACGCGGGCGCCCTCGGAGCGGCCGATCCAGTTGCGCTGCTGCAGCTTGATGGCCTCGGGCCAGTCCAGCAGGTCCAGGTCGGAGATCAGCCGGTCCGAGTAGGCGGTGATCCGCATCATCCACTGGCGCAGGTTCGACTTGAACACCGGGAAGTTGCCGCGCTCGGAGCGGCCGTCCGCGGTGACCTCCTCGTTGGCCAGCACGGTGCCCAGCCCGGGGCACCAGTTGACCGGCACCTCCTTGGCGTAGGCCAGCCGGTACTCGCCCAGCAGTTCGTCGCGCTCGGCGGCGGACAGCTCCGACCAGGCCCGACCGCCCGGCACCTCGCGCGATCCGTCCGCGAAGCCGGCGATCAGCTCGCTGATCGGGCGGGCCCGGCCGGCCTCCTGGTCGTACCAGGAGTTGAAGATCTGCAGGAAGATCCACTGGGTCCAGCGGTAGTACTCCGGGTCGATCGTGGAGATCGAGCGGCGCGGGTCGTGGCCCAGGCCCAGCCGGCGCAGCTGCTGGCGCATGTTGGCGATGTTGGCCTCGGTGGAGACCCGCGGGTGGGTGCCGGTCTGCACCGCGTACTGCTCGGCGGGCAGGCCGAAGGCGTCGTAGCCCAGCGTGTGCAGCACGTTGTGGCCGGTCATCCGCTGGTAGCGCGCGAAGACGTCGGTCGCGATGTAGCCCAGCGGGTGACCGACGTGCAGGCCCGCGCCGGACGGGTACGGGAACATGTCCATGATGAAGCTGTGCGGCTTCGCGGAGACGTCGCCGGCGCTCGGGTCGGCCAGGTCACCGGCCGGGTTGGGGGCGCTGAACGTGCCCTCCTTCTCCCAGATGTCCTGCCAGCGGGACTCGATCTCCGCCGCCAGGGTGGCGCTGTACCGGAACGGCTCGGTCGCGGCCTCGGCCGCGCCGGAAGCAGGGGTCGTCTCGCTCATGGTCCTTCAGGCTCCATCGATGTCAGTGGGCGAACCGGGCACAGGGCCGGACGCGACGCGAAAGGCGGCGGAAAACAAAAAAGCCCCTCGCAGGAGGGGATGCCACGCCGACTCCGGCGCCCGCCCTGGGGCGCGGCCGGTCCTGGTCAGCGCGGCCGGCTAAGGAGCAGGCGCACGGTTCGCATGGGCTCAGGGTACCGCAAGGGGCTCAGGCCTCTCCCGGAGATACCGACCGGGCGGCCGCGTCGAAGTCGCGCAGCGCGCGGGCGACCCGCTCGGACTGCATCCCGGCCGCCAGGGCGCGCGCCCGGTCGGCCGTGTCGGCGGCCTCCCGGAGACGGCCGGTACGGCGCTGGGAGTCCGCCAGCCGGACCATCAGCAGCACCCGGGCCCGGGCCCGGCCGGGGCCGAGCCCGGCCACCGCCGCGGTGAGCAGGGCCTGGGCGTTGCGGTGGTCACCGAGCAGGAGGTAGCCCTCCCCCACCATGCCCGCGAGGTCCGCCCGGGCCTGCGCCACCTCCCCGCCCCCGGCAGCAGCCCCCTCGACCGCCGCCCGCCCGTCCAGCTCCACGAAACCCGACCCGACCCGCTCCACGAACGCCCGCCCGTCCCCCTCCACGAAACCCGACCCGACCCGCTCCACGAACGCCCGCCCGTCCAGCTCCACGAACGCCCGCCCGTCCCCCTCCGCGAAACCCGACCCGACCCGCTCCGCGAACACCCGCCCGTCCAGCTCCGCGAACGCCCGCCCGGCCGCGGCCGCGACCAGCTCCGGCTCACCGCGCCGCCCGTACCCGCGCGCCATCCGGCCGAGCTGCAGGGCCCGGTCGGCCGGGCCGAGCGACTCCCAGGCCGCCTCCAACACCCCGGCGAGCACGGTGACGGCGTCCAGCCCCCGCGCTCCCCCGCCCTGGGTGGCCAGCACCGCCAGGCAGCCGACCACCCCCACCCCGAGCCGGGGGTCCCCGCTGAGGTGGGCGGCGCGCAGCGCGGCCACGAACGCCCGCTGGGCGGCCGCCTCGTGGCCGAGGTCGTACGCGGCCCAGCCGGCCAGCCGGGCCAGCCGGCTGGCGGTGCCGTACAGCGCGCGGCCGAGTTCCTCGTCGTACGCGCCGAGTTCCAGCAGCTTGGCGACCATGGCCAGCTCGGCCCGGGCCGGGCCGAGCACCAGGCCGCCGCCGCAGGCCCGCTCCAGCCGCAGCTTGCTCCGGTAGGAGAGCCGGAGTTCCCCGACCAGCGCGGGGTCGATCCGCAGCGCGCCCCCGCCGCCGACGGGTGGCGGCGGGGTGGCCAGCCGGGCGGCGGCCCGGTCGAGGTCGGCGCCGCGGAACAGGTCGGTGAGCCGGACCGGACCGGCGTCGGTGGCCGCCTCGCGCAGCGCGGTCTGGGCGGTGTCGGCCGTCCACGGGTCGGTGAGCAGCCGCGGCGAGAGGATCTTGGCTCCCCGGTTGCCGCCCATCCGACCCCAGAGCTGCTCGTAGGTGACGGCGATGCCGAGCGTGCGGCTGAGCACCTCGCAGACCGTCTGGTCGTGCGGGCTGCGCGGGACCATGCCGCGGTCGCGCCACTTGTAGGGGGCGGTGGAGCTGATCGCCAGGCCGGGCGGCAGGGTGAGGTTCACCTCGCGGGCCAGCCGTTCCGGGTTCCAGCCGAGCTGGTGGAGTATCCGGGCCAGCTCCTCGTTGCGTCTGCGCTCCAGATCGGCCATGGCACGACGGTAGCGGTCCGGCGGGGCCGGCGACCGGGCCGGCGGGGAACCGGGGAGGCCGCCGCGTCCGAGGTGGGCGCCCCCGGCACCGGCCGAACCGGCCCCGCGAAGACCAACCGCGGAACCGGCCCCGCGAAAGCCGGCGGCCGGACCCGACCCCCGGAGAGCCACCGGCCGAACCGGCTCCGGGAAACGCCGAAGGCCGCCTCCCGATCCGGGAGGCGGCCTTCGATCTCTGTGGAGCTACGGGGAATTGAACCCCGGACCTCTTGCATGCCATGCAAGCGCTCTACCAACTGAGCTACAGCCCCTTGACCTGCGGTGTCACCGGAGGTTTCCTTCGGTTTCCCTCGGCGACATCGACTACTTTACACGGTCGAAGGGGTGCTCCACGAATCGGTTACCGGAGGTACTACCCGGCCGTCGGACGGGTGCGGGCGGCGAACGCCGCGCCGAGGCCGACGAGGCCCGCGATCGCGGCGGTGGTCACCAGCAGGGCGTGCCCCGAGTCCGGGGGCGAGGCCGGCAGATCGACCCCGCCGAGGAAGACCGAGCCGAGGACCGCGACCCCGACCACCTGGCCGAGCTGGACGACCGTCACCAGCACGCCGCTGGCGTCCGCGGCGTCCGCCGGGGCGACGCCGCCCAGCGCCCGGGCGAACAGCGGCGCGTACGAGCAGCCGGCGACGAGGCCGAGCCCGGTCATCAGCAGCAGGGCCGCCGGGCCGATCTCCGCGCCACCGCCGAGCAGTGCCCCGAGCAGCAGGTAGCCGGCGGCCAGCACGGCGGCGGCGAGCAACGGCAGGAAGCCGTGCAGCCGGGCGGGCAGCCGGTGCCAGTGCAGGCTGGAGAGCCCGAAGCCGATCGCCACCGGTGCCGAGCAGAGCCCGGCGCGCAGCGCGCTGTGCCCGAGGCCGGACTGCTGGTGCAGGGCGAAGGCGAACAGGAAGCCCGCGAAGGCGGCCATGATCATGAAGATCGCGCCCGCCGCCGGGCGCAGTCCGGGCGCCCGCAGCACCCGGCCGGTGATCAGCGGCTGCCCGCCGCGCCGGGCGATCCGGCGCTCGACCACCACGAACAGGCCGAACAGCGCCGCGCTCCCGGCGAGCATCGCCCAGCCCCAACCCGGCCAGCCCAGCTCGTGGCCGAGCACCAGCGGCACCACCAGCAGCCCGAGGGCCGCGCCGAGCACCACCAGGCCGGGGAGGTCGAGGCCGCGCCCGGGGTCGCCGGGCAGCTTGGGCAGCAGCCGGGCCCCGGCCACCAGCAGCGCCAGTCCGATCGGCACGTTGACCAGGAAGACCGGGCGCCAGCCCGTCCCGAACAGGTCGGCGCTGACCAGGACACCGCCCAGCACCTGGCCGACCGCCATGCCGCCGGCCAGCACGGCCGAGTAGAGGCCGAGCGCCCTGGTCCGGGCGGCGCCGGTGAAGGTCTGCTGCAGCAGGCTCATCACCTGCGGCACCATCAGGGCCGAGCCGGCGCCCTGGAGCAGCCGGAAGCCGATCAGCCAGCCGGTGGTCGGCGCGAGGCCGCAGGCCAGCGAGGCGGCGGTGAAGACGGCCAGGCCGAGCTGGAACAGCCGGCCGTAGCCGTGGCGGGCGCCCAGCCGGGCGCCGGTGATGAGCAGCACCGCGTAGGCGACGGTGTAGCCGGCGATGACCAGTTGGAGGGCCGCGCCGGAGGCGTGCAGGTCGGTGCGGACGGTCGGCACCGCGACGTTGACGATGGAGACGTCCAGGACGGCCATGAACTGGCCGCAGAGCAGGAGGGCGAGGAGCGGCCCGGGCCGGGCGGCCGGGCCGGGGGTGGTGCCACCGGCCGCACCGGGCCGGATCTGAAGGTCCGTCATGGACCGAGCGTGCCGCGCGGCCGGTACTGGTGGTTAGAGCCCGCTGATCCTGGTACCGGCAGTACCTGTCTCGACGGCCCGCCCTGCGGCACGATGGCGGGTATGACCGTCCTGGACGACCGCACCGCCACCACCGTCGGGCCGCGCCGGCAGGACCGGCGCCGCACCGAGCTGGCCGGCTACCTGAAGGCCTGCCGGGCCCGGGTCTCCCCCGAGGACGTCGGCCTGCCGCCGGGGCTGCGCCGGCGCACACCGGGGCTGCGGCGGGAGGAGGTGGCGCAGCTCTCCGGGGTCGGCGTCACCTGGTACACGTGGTTGGAGCAGGGGCGGCCGATCAACGCCAGCGAGCAGGTCCTGGCGGCGGTGGCCCGGACGCTGCGGCTGGACGACACCGAGCGCGAGCACCTGTTCCGGCTCGCCGGGCTGTCCGCGAGCCCGAGCGCGCAGGCCGACCCGCCGGTCCTCGACCCCTCGACCCAGGCCATCCTGGACGCGCTCGCGCCGCTGCCGGCGGCGGTCTCCAACACCCGGTTCGACGTGCTGATGTACAACCGGTCGTACGAGTCGCTGTTCGGGACGAACCGGACCGTCACGCCCAGCGGGCGGTTCAACAGCATCTGGTGCACGCTCCTCATGCCGCCGTGCTGCAACCCGTTCCTGAACCGCGCGGAGGCGCTGCCCCGGATGGTGGCGGTGCTGCGGGCCGCGTACGGCAAGCACGTCGGCGAGCCGGTCTGGGAGGACCACGTGCGGGGGCTGTCGGCGCGCAGCGAGCTCTTCCGGGACCTCTGGGCCCGGCAGGAGGTGGCACCGCCGCAGACCTCGCTGCGGGTCTTCCGGCACCCGAAGGTCGGGGTACTGCGGCTCAACGCCTCGTACCTGACGCTGCCGGGGGTGCCGGAGACCTACGTGGTCGTCTATCTCCCGGAGGGGCCCGGGGACCGGGCCCGGATCGAGGAGCTCGCCACCCTGCCGCCCGGCGGCTGGCTCAACAGCTGCCACTCCTGAGCGGCCGGCCGGACCGGGCGGCCGCGCGCGGGGCCGACCGGCGGGCCGGCCCCGGGAACGCGGAAGGGGGCCCCCCCCCGGGGGGGGGGCGGGTAGCCGCGGAGGGGGGCGACGGGGGGGAGGAGACCCGACCACGGGGAAAACCAGCAAACCAGGAAAAA